>JAJXUY010000026.1:0-7091 GCA_021782525.1 Acidobacteriota bacterium
CCGCTATCAGGTCGCCGATGGCCACGGGCTCCTCGTCGAGCTCTGCAAGCGCAACACGGACCCCGACGCCGAGCGCCTGCGCGAGCTGGCCAAGAGCTACCTCTCGCGCCCGACCGACCCCCGCTACACGATCTTCGTGACCAACGTCGAGCTGCGGCCGGTCGAATGACGGCCCCGCGCGGCACCGCGCCGGAACAGCTCGACATCCCCCTCGTCTGGGACAGGCCGGCGGCTCCGGATCCCCACCGGCCGCTCGAGCCGCCGCCCCGGGCCGAGCTGGCGCCGTTCGGCGGCACGCTGCGGCTGTGGTTGGCGGCGCTCGCGGACGGCGGTTTCCTGGTGCTCGCGGCGGGGGTGTTCTGGGGGGTCGCCGGGTGGTGGGTCGGCGGATTGAGCGCGGCGCAGGTGGCCGTGGCAGGGGTGGCGGGTCTCGAGGCCGCGAGCGTGATGGCGCTCGGCTGCCTGTGGGGTTGGCGCGCCACGCCCGGGATGGCCCTCGTCGGCGTGTGCTTCTCGCGACCGATCTCGTGTGCGCATGTGTGCCGGCTGTGGGCGGTCTGGCTCGGCTCGCTGTTGCTGCTCGGCTTGCCGTTGTTGCTCCGCCATCGGGGCGAGAGCGTGGCCGAGCGGCTGGCCGGCGGAGGGCTCAGCTTCCGTTCGCTTCCCGAGGGCGCTTGAAGACCATGCCGATGTGGTCGGTCGCCCCGGTCTTGAAGTTGATCGCGGTGATCCCGACGAGCTCCCAGCCGTCCTCCCCGAGGCGGTTGAGGTCGGATTCCTTCATTGGGTCGAGGCGGTAGTTTTCCGAGCGGACGTTGATGATGCGGTACTCCCAGACGACACGCGCCATGCCGGCCTCCCCGCCCCCCTGGCGACTTGTTCTGCACGGTGGCTGCGGCAAAGTATACCATCGGGGGAGGGGGCGCTGAGCGTCCCCTCCCGGCTCTCCGTCGTCGTTCCGGCATACAACGAGGAGTGCCGTCTGCCGGGGACGCTCGCCCGCGTGATCGCCTACCTGCACGGGCACGAGGCGCTGCAACCGGCCGAGATCGTCGTCGTGGACGACGGCTCGACCGACCGGACCGCGGCCGTGGGAGAGGGTGCCGAAACCGTCCCCGGCGTCTGGGTGCGCGTGATCCGCCTCGACCGCAACCGGGGCAAGGGCGCCAGCGTCCGCGCCGGGCTCGCGGCGAGCCGAGGCGAGCGGGTCCTGATCTCGGACGCCGACCTCGCGACCCCGATCGAGGAGGTCGAGCGGCTGCTCGCGAGTGCCGTCGACGTCGCGGTCGGGTCCCGCGGCGTGTGCCGCGAGCTGATCGTCGAGCGCCAGCCGCTCGCGCGTGACACGATGGGCCGGATCTTCAACCTCATCCTGCGCACCCTGCGCCTCACGCGCCTGCGGGACACGCAGTGCGGGTTCAAGCTGATCGAGGGATCGCTGGCGCGGCGGCTCGCCGCCGAGCTTCGCCTCGACGGGTTCGCGTTCGACGTCGAGCTGCTCGCCCGCGCCGCCCGCGCCGGCGCGACGATCGCCGAGGTGCCGGTGCACTGGCGCCACGTCGAGGCGTCGCGCGTGCGTCCGCTGCGCCACGGCGGCCAGATGCTCCGGGACGTTCTCCGCCTCCGGATCTGGCTCTGCCTCGGGCGCTGAGCGCCGCTCCGGTCGCCCCGGGGGTCGCCTACGCCTGGTGCCGGGCGGCGATCGCCGCCACCGCCGCGATCGCCCCTTCGATGTCGTCCTCGGTGTTGAGCGGGCCGACCGAGAAGCGAACCGTGCCGTGCGCATCGGTTCCCATCTGGCGATGGATGAGGGGGGCGCACTGCAGGCCAGTCCGCGCGGCGACGTTGTGCTCGACGTCGAGGATCGTCCCGATCTCGGCCGGGTCGCGTCCCGCCAGCGTGAACGAGAGGACGGGAAGCCGGTCCTCGAGCCGGGTGGTGCCGTGCAGCGTGACGCCGTCGATCTCCTCCAGTCCGCCTTGCAGGCGGGCGAAGAGCGCCATCTCGTGGCGGTAGATCGCGTCGAGGCCGCGCGCGGCGATGTACTCCTGCCCGAAGCGAAGGCCGGCGATGCCGAGGACGTTCCCGGTGCCGGCCTCGAGGCGGTACGGGTACTCGTCGAGGTGGTACGGTTGGATCGAGTTGACACCGGTGCCGCCGAAGCGGGTGGGCCGGATCTCGACCCCGTCCCCGATGCACAGCCCGCCGATCCCGGTCGGCGCCAGCAGCGACTTGTGCCCGGTGAACGCCACGACGTCGATGCACATCGCCCGCATGTCGATCGGGACGACGCCCGCCGTCTGCGCCGTGTCGACCGCGAACGTCACGCCGCGGGCGCGGCACAACCGCCCGATCTCGCCCACCGGCTGGATCGTGCCGATCACGTTGGAGCCGTGATTGACGACGACCAGGCGGGTGTTCGGCCTGATCCGGGCCGCGACCGCCCGCGGGTCCACCCGTCCGCACGCGTCGACCGGCACGTAGTCCACCTCGACCCCGCGGTCGCGCGCCATGTGGTTGAGCGGGCGGATCACCGAGTTGTGCTCGATCGTCGTCGAGATCGCGTGGTCGCCCTCGGCGAGCACCCCCTGGATCAGGAGGTTGAGGGCGTCGGTCGCGTTGGCGGCGAACACGAGGCGGTTCGGGTCGGAGCCGCCGAAGAAGCGGGTCAGCGTCCGGCGCGTCTCGACCACGAGGTCGCCGGCCAGCAGGCAGAGGTCGTAGCCGGAGCGTCCGGGGTTCACGCCGAACCGGGTGTACGCCGCGAACGCCTTGTCGAGCACGTCCTTCGGTTTCGGGAACGTCGTGGCGGCGTTGTCGAGGTAGATGACGGCGCCGGCGTCGAACGGCAGCTTGTCTTCCATCGAGGTCCCTCTGATCAGACGTTCGCGCCGGCCGACCCGGGCGCCGCCGGATCGTAGCACGGCGGCGGCCGTTCGCACCGGCGCGATGAGCGACGACGACCTCGAGGCGATCCGGGCCCATCTGCGGACGACCCCGCCGACCGGCGACCGGGTCCCCGACCCGGCGCCGCCGGTGCGGGCGAACCGGAGCGGCGCCTCAGCGCGCGTCCGGCCCGGGCCGGTGGCGGCGCTCCAGGTCCAGAAGCCAGTGCTTTCGCCACAGGCCGCCGCCGTAGCCGGTGAGGGCGCCGTCCGAGCCGACGACGCGGTGGCAGGGGATCACGATGGCGATGCGGTTGTCGCCGTTCGCCCGCGCCACCGCCCGCACCGCGGCCGGTTCGCCGAGAATCCTCGCCTGCTCGGCGTAGCTGCGGGTCTCTCCGTAGGGGATCGTCGCCAGCGCGGACCACACCTTGCGCTGGAACTCGGTGCCGTGGGTGTCCAGAGGCGTCGCGAAGCGCCGGAGCGCCCCCGCGAAGTAGGCGTCCAGCTCGCCGGCCAGCGCCTCGAGGTGCGGGCTCGCGCCCGGGACGAGCACCGCGCCGAGCCGCTTCCGGAGGCGCTCGAGCTGCGTCTCGATCATCCGCCGGTCGACGAACTCGAGCAGGCAGACGCCCGCGGCCGAAGCGCCGGCGAGCAGCGGTCCGATCGGCGTCTCGATCCGCGTCACCCGGACCACGTTGCGGGGCGCGCGCGTCGGCGGGCCGCCGATGAGCTTGCGGAACGCCTCCCCGAAGCCGGAGAGGGACTCCCACCCGTGCTCGAACGCCGCGCCGGTGGCGGAGTCGCCGTTGCGGATGTGCCCGAACGCCGCACCGATCCGCAGCGCCCTGGCGTACCCCTGGAACGTCATCCCGAGGTTCCTCTGACACCACCTGCGGATCCCGCCGGGATCGAGCCCGCGCCGGCGCAGGTCGTCGTCACGGAGCCGCAGCGAGGGGTCCGCCTCGATCTCCGCGAGGAGGAGCCGCACCGGCTCGGGCGTGCTCGCCGGCGGCTCGACCGGCCGGCAGACGCGACACGGTCGATAGCCGGCGAGGAGCGCGTCGTGGGGGGTCGCAAAGAACACCACGTGTTCGCGGAGCGGCTTGCGCGCCGTACAGGTGGTCCTGCAGAAGATCCCGGTCGTGGTGACGCCGGTGAAGAAGAGGCCGTCGAACGAGGGGTCCCGCTCGACCAAGGCGCGGTACATCGTGTCGCTGTCAGGCATCGGCCGCTCGCTCATGCGCGTACGGTACCCCGGTCGGTCGCGCCTCTCCAACCGAAATCCAGCCGACCAACTCGCGGCGGCGACCGGTGTCGTGGCGGGAGTGGCGCCTCCCCCGGTGTGACCGGCTCCGCGGCAGGCCGTGGCGCCGCGTCCGCAGCTGTCATAATCTTCCCCGATGCCGGCCCGGTACCGGATCGCGGCGGTTGCCTGCACGCTCGCCCTGTGGTTCCCGGCGGCGCGCGCCGTCGCGTCGGAGCCGGCCCTCGACCCGCAACGGGTGAGCTGGCGCGAGCTCGCCTACAGAGCCCGCAAGATGGGGCTGTCGGCCGCGATCGTGGTTCGGCTGGATGCGCCGCGCGGAGCCGGCGACGGCGCCGGCCCGACCGCCGAGGCCGGCGAGCTGCTGCTCGAGAGCACGACCGACCTGCCGAGGAGGGTGATCCGGGCGCGTGAGCGGATCGCCGCGGCCGACGCGCGCGCCGTCCGCATCGTCGACACCGAGACGGGCGCCAAGTACCACCGCAAGACGTACACGCTCATGCAACGGGGCTTCATGCTCGACCTGCTGGTGCCCGCGTCGGCCGCCGAGGCGTCGCTCCCGCCGGAGCGGTGGACGCGCGAGAGCCGCACCTTCTCCGCCTACCCGAGCGCGCTCGCGCCGGGGAGTGCCGTCACCGGTCCGGTCGGGCTCATCTACGCCGCCTCGGCCGCCTCGCTCACCTCCCCCGGCGACGCCATGACCGTCCTCGTCCTCGTCCAGACCAACGTCGAGCGCGTCACGCTGCGGGTCGCGGGGACCGAGACGGCGGCCGTCAACTTCTCCGAGCTCCGGGACGGCGGCGAGCGCGAGGTCCGCGGGACGGTCCAGGCGCTGAGGTTGGTCGCCAGCAGCCAACCCGTCGACCCGGAGGCGACGAGCGCGTTCCGCATCTTCGGACTGGGCGGGGACGTCGAGCTGCTCTGGGACCCGGTGCGCCGGCTCCCCGTCGAGATCGCGGGCAGCGTCAAGATCCTCGGCCGCGTCAAGGTCGACCTGGTGTCGGCGACGCTGCGGTGAGCGCCGGCGGCGGACGTCGCTGGGGCGCGCGAGCCGCGGACTACTCGAGCCGCACCTTGACCCCGCCGGTGAGGCGGGCGGCGACGTTGTACACGACCGCCAGCAGCGCGCCGAATGCGAACCCGACCGCGGCGTAGGCGACCGGCGCGGCGACCAGCGCCACGACGCCGGCCAGCGGCCCCAGGGGAGCCGGCAGCGGCAGCCGCCGTCCCGCCAGCGACACGGCCGCGACGGTGACCCCGACGAGCACGCCGAGCAGGCCGTGGAGGACGGCGCTCACCGCGGCGGTCGAGAGGACCCCGAGACGGCGCACCCGCCAGTACACCTCGGCGGCGCCGTCGTCCGCTGCGGCCACGTTCTCGGGCGGAGTCTCCGGCGCCCGGGGCGCCGCGGGTGGGGCGGGTGCCGGGGAGGGTTCCGGGAACACCGTGTCCGGTGTCTCCGCCGGCGCGACCGGCGCTTCCGCCGGCGCGACCGGCGCTACCGCCGCCGCGGCCGGTGCCGGCGGCGGGGCGTCGAGCGTGAGCGGATGGCCGCACCCCGGGCACTTCAGCTCGCGACCCAGGTAACGGTCGGGGATCGTATGTGCGCGGCCGCAGCCGGCACAGGTAGTGGTCATCGGCGCCATCACGCCCTCCGCTCGGCGCCGTCGCTCCGCGGGCGGCCGGCGCAGCGTCCCATGGTAAACCAGGGCGCGGCCCGCCCGGGAGCGCGGCCGTCGCGCCGGGCGTACAATCGCCCGCGATGGGGATCGGGAACCTGATCGTCGTGGGGTTCTTCAGCCTGGTGGGGCTCGCCGCGTTCAGCTACGGCAAGAAGAACGGCGAGACGCGGCCGATGCTGGTCGGCGTGGCGTTGATGGTCTACGGCTACTTCGTCTCCAACGCCTGGCTCTCTCTCCTGGTCGGCGCCGCCCTCACCGCCTACATCTTCCTCTAGCCCTCCCCCGAGTCCCGAGTCCCGAGCCCCGGACCCCGGTCTCTACGCCTGGCCGTACAGCGGAAACGCCTTCGTCAGCGCCTCGACCTCGGCCTTGACCGCGGCCCAGACCGCCTCGTCCTCGCTCCTGAGCGCACGGTCGATGAGGGCGGCGATCGCCTTCATCTCGCCCGTGCCCATGCCGCGCGTCGTCACCGCCGGCGTGCCGATGCGGATGCCGGAGCCGATGTACGGCTTGCGCGTGTCGAACGGCACCGTGTTCTTGTTGACCGTGATCCCGGCCCGGCCGAGGCGCTCCTCCGCCTTCTTGCCGGAGATCCCGTCGGCGCCGAGGTTGACGAGCATGAGGTGGGTGTCGGTGCCGCCGGAGACCATGCGCCAGCCGAGCGCCTGCAGCTCGCCGCACAACGCGGCGGCGTTGGCCAGGACCTTCGCGATGTAGTCGCGGTACGCCGGGGTGAGCGCCTCGGCGAACGCGACCGCCTTGGCCGCGATCACGTGCATGAGCGGGCCGCCCTGCACGCCGGGGAACACCGCCTTGTCGAGCGCCTCGGCGAACTCGGCCTTGCACATGACCATCCCGCCGCGCGGGCCGCGCAGCGTCTTGTGCGTCGTCGTGGTGACGAAGTCGCAGTGCGGCACCGGCGACGGGTGCAGGCCGACCGCGACCATCCCCGCGATGTGGGCGATGTCCGCCATCACCAGGGCGCCGGCGGCGTGCGCGATCGCGGCGATGCGCTCGAAGTCGATCGTGCGCGGGTACGCCGACGCGCCGCACACGATGAGCTTCGGCTTGTGCGTGCGCGCCAGCTCGTCGAGGGCGTCGTAGTCGATCGTCTCCGTGTCCCGCCGCACGAGGTACGGCACCACCTTGAACGTCTTGCCGGAGTAGTTGAGCGGGTGGCCGTGCGTGAGGTGGCCGCCGTGCGAGAGGTCCATCCCCAGCACGGTGTCGCCGGGCTGGCAGGTGGCGAGGTAGACC
>JAJXUY010000026.1:7101-11322 GCA_021782525.1 Acidobacteriota bacterium
GACCGACATGTTCGCCTGCGCGCCCGAGTGCGGCTGCACGTTGACGTGGTCGCAGCCGAACAGCTGCTTGGCGCGGGTGCGCGCCAGCTCCTCGGCGACGTCCACGACCTCGCAGCCGCCGTAGTAGCGCTTGCCGGGGTACCCCTCGGCGTACTTGTTGGTCATCACCGAGCCCATGGCGGCGAGGACGGCGGGGGAGACGAAGTTCTCGGAAGCGATCAGCTCGAGGCCGTCGTTCTCGCGGCGTCGCTCGCCGGCGATCGCCGCGGCGATCTCAGGGTCCGACTCGCGGATCGCCGTCTCGAGGAAGTTGAAGTAAGCCGTGCGTTCGTGCTGGTTCATGACTCCCGCTCCTTATCTCTCGATGGGTCGGCGCACAGGCTGTCTGTCTCGAGCCCCGAACCCCGAGCCCCGAGCCCCGTCTCTGCTTCGATCTTTTCGACGCGGCGCTGGTGCCGGCCGCCCTCGAACGGCGTGGCGAGGAAGATGTCGAGCATCTGGACCGCGACGCCCGGCCCTGTCGTGCGGCCTCCCATGCAGAGGACGTTGGCGTCGTTATGGCGGCGGGCCAGCTCGGCGGTGAACGCGTCGTGGCAGAGGGCAGCGCGGACCCCGCAGTGGCGGTTGGCGGTGATCGACATGCCGATCCCGGTGCCGCACACGAGGACGCCGAGCACTCCTTCACCGGCGAGCAACCGGCGCGCCAGCTCGTGGGCGAAGTCGGGGTAGTCCACGCTCTCCGGCGTGCCGGTCCCGAGATCGAGCACCTCGTGGCCGGCCTCGCGCGCGTGGCCGGCGAGGAGCCCTTTGAGCTCGAACCCGGCATGGTCGGAAGCGATCAGGATACGCATCGGGGTGTCCTCCAACAGAGCGGCTCGGAACCGCATCGGGATGGTACTACGCTTCCAAACCACGGTCTCAGCCGCCGGGGACCCGGTTGGGACGCTAGGAGCCTGTGGCGCATAGCGACGGGAGCGAGGGTCGCGATGGCGCCCGCTGGCAAGGCGGACAAGTGAAATGCCCGCAGACGTAGCTGCAGCCTACGTCGAGGACATTTCGCGCAGGCCAACGCGGCCAGCGGGATGCCAGCGGGAGCCGCAGCCGGAGTCTGTGCGCGACAGGCTCCTAGGGCCGTCCGGACAACTCGTGGTAGTCCAGCCCGCCGATCGCCCGGGCCTCCGATTCCCGGCCGTGCCGCGCCAGGAACGCGGCGTACGCATGCCTGGGCCGCGGCCGGCCCGGGTCGATCGCCAGCGCTTCGAGGAAGAGCTGCTCGGCGCGAGCCGCGTCGCCGCCACGCTCGCTCAGTTGCGCGCGTGCGATCCTGGCGTCGGTCCTCTCCCGGATCGAGTAGCCGATCGGGTCCCACATCATCACGGGAACCAGGGCGGCGGCGAAGGCCAGCCGGAGTGCAACCCCCGACGATCGCCGCGCACGCAGCGCGGACGCGCTCGCGACAAGGAGACGCGCTGCGAGGATGCAGACCGCGGGATAAATGGCGAGCCGCAGCCGCTCCTCGGGAACGAAGATCACGAGCACGGCACCGTAGGTGACCGCGAACGCCGCGAGGAGCAGGCGGCCGCGGTGGTCTCCGGGCAGGGTCAGCGCGGCGACCGCCAGCGGGAACAGCCACCACCACCGTGGCAGGACTCGAAACGGCCACCATGTCTCGAGGAAGTAGGTGAGGTTCTTCTGATCGCCGATTTCGAAGCCGCCGAGGAGGAAGTAGGCCCTGCGCAGTGTGAGCCTGGCCCAAGCGCCGGGATGCTGCGCGATCCACGCCAGGGCACGACCTGTCCAGTAGCGCGAGACCTCGGACGGTTTCGGGTCGTGGTGCAGGGCCAGACGCGCTCCGTACCGGCCCGAGGACTCGATGTTGTCGGTGTAGATGCCGTCGGTGGCGTAGCTGGCCGTGTCCGTCGGCCCCGGCATCGTCGCCGTGTAGCCGTCGGCCGCGGGGTTGTTGCAGACGAAGAAGGCGACCCCTCCCTCAGAGGAGATGAGCACGGCGTCCCGCCCGGCGAGCAGGTTGTAGGCGGTCACCGGAGCGATCGGGGAAGCCAGCCCGGCGCACAACAGCCCGCCTGCGGCCAGGATGCGGCCGGGTCGCCAGCCGCTGCCCCGAGCGGCGAGGACGGCGAGGGCCAGCGCGGCCGGAGCGAAGGCTAGGATGTCGGGCCGGGCGATCGCGGCGAACCCGATAGCCAAACCGGCTGCGAAGAAACGGGCCGGCGACGGGTCGCGGGTGGCGTGCTCGGTGGCCAGGAGTGCGGCCACGGCGAGCGGCAGGAAGACGGCCGAGTTGAGGAGCTCAAAGTCGAAGAAGAGGACCGTAGCCGCCGTGCCGTAGAGAAGACCGGCGAGAGCCCCGGCTCCGCGGCCGAACAGCCGTGCGCCGAGCATGCCGACGAGGACCGCGGTGATCGAGCCCAGGATGAGCTGTCCGAGGTGGACGAGGAGAAGGCTACCCCGCGCGAGGACGAGGAGGACAGCCAGGGCGTACGTGTAAAGCGGCGCCCGGTAGAAGGGCTCCGGAGCGACGATACGGCCGTGCGCGATGGCCGATGCGTGCTGCAGGTTCCACAGCGCGTCGAGGAACGGGTGGGCGAAGGTGGGATCCGCTGCGGCCGTCGGGAAGTACGCGAGGCGCAGCGCGAGCGCGACGGCGAACACGGCAGCGGCCCATCGCCAACCGAGGGTTCGCTGAGGCGTGGTCTGTCCCGTTTCTGCCATGGCGGTCGGGGGGCTACCGTTTCGCGCTATACATGGGGATGGTAGAGGGCCCCGTGCTCTTCGACGGCGTAGCTGTCGCTCATCCCCGCCAGGTGGTCGACGATCAGGCGGACGAAGCGTGCGTCGGAGCGGTAGAAGCTGGCGACCTCGGCCGGGATCTTCCCGATCGCCAGGTCGCGCAGGTACGGCCGCCCGGTCTCCTCGTGGAAGCGCAGCAGGGCGTAGGTCGGCAGCGTGAGCGGGTTGGAGTGGAAGGCGCGGAACAGGTCGGTCATCACCAGGTGGGCGCGGTGGTCCTGGCGGTTGACCTCCTGGTGGTTGATGATGAAGCGGTAGATGAACGCCTTGAGGTCCGCGAACAGCGCCGCGACCCGCTTCGACATCGCCACGGTGGTCGCGGGGATCGAATCGGCGGGCGCCATCCAGCCGGCGTGGTCGGTGACGCCGTGGCGGGCGGCGAGTCGGGCGACGGCGCGGGCGGTGTTCTCGACGGCATCGGTGACGAACATGTGGATGAGGCCGCGTTGCAGCAACGCCGCCTTGCGCCAGCGCCGGCGCTCGCGCGAGTACGCCTCGCCGGAGTGCGCGATCACCGCCGCCGCGGCCTCGAGCCGTTCGACCTCCTCGAGCGACACCGCCTCGGCGTAGAGGCCGTCCTCGAGGTCGTGCGTCTGCTGCGCGATCTCGTCGGCGAGCGCCACCGCCTGCCCCTCGAGGTGGCAGGGCTTGTCGAGGCGCAGCCCGTCGCTCGCCGGCAGCGGAAACGGGAAACGCGCCTTCCACGCCGTGTGCTTGAGGATCCCTTCCCGCACCTGGTCGGTGAGGTTGAGGCCGGGGTGGTCGTAACGGCGCTCGAGCTGGTCGACGACCCGCAGCGACTGATAGTTGTGCTTGAACGTGCCGACCTCGCGCACGACCGCCTCGGGGAGCGGGCAGCTCGGCTCCTCGCCGGCGAGGATGCGGATCAGCACGCGCTCGCCGGAGTGGCCGAACGGGGTGTGGCCGATGTCGTGAGCGAGGGCGACCGCCTCGACGAGGTCCTCGTTGAGGCCGAGGGCGCGGGCGAGGGTGCGCGCGATCTGTGCGACCTCGAGCGTGTGGGTCAGGCGGGTGCGCGGGTGATCGCTGGCGTAGGGGACGTACACCTGCGTCTTGTGCTTGAGCCGCCGGAACGCGCGCGCGTGCAGGATGCGGTCGCGGTCGCGCTGGAACTGCGTGCGGTAGTCGAAGCGCCGCCCCTCGCGTGCGATCGGCAGGCGCCGCGTCGCCGCGCTCGAACGGAGGGCGCAGAACGCGAGCGCGGCGTCCTCGGCCTGCTCGAGACGGGTGCGGGTGCGGATCTCGATCCTGGCGGTCTCAGCCATGGTCTCCTCCGGCGGCGGCGAGCACCTCGCCGGCCAGCCGCAACGACCCCGTCACCAGCGTCGGCCGGTCGGCCGGCAGCTCGGCCAGCGCCGCCGCCGCGGCGGGCGCCACCCGGCACCCCGG
>JAJXUY010000027.1 GCA_021782525.1 Acidobacteriota bacterium
CTTGCCGGTGAGGAAGCCCTTGCCCAGCGGGCTGTAAGCGACGAGGCCGATGCCGAGCTCCTCCAGGGTGGGGAGCACCTCCTTTTCGGGGGTCCGCGTCCACAGCGAGTACTCGTTCTGCAGCGCCGTGACCGGCAAGACGGCGTGGGCGCGGCGGATCGTCTGCACCCCGGCCTCGGAAAGGCCGAAGTGCCGCACCTTGCCTTCGCGGATCAGCTCCTTGACCGTGCCCGCGACCTCCTCGATCGGCACGTCCGGGTCCACGCGGTGCTGGTAGAAGAGATCGATCACGTCCGTGCGCAGCCGCTTGAGCGAGGCATCGGCGACCTGCCTGATGCGTTCCGGCCGGCTGTTCAGCCCCGACCAGCCGGGCGAGCCGTCGGGGTTCAAGTTGAAGCCGAACTTGGTGGCGATGACGACGCGGTCGCGGACGGGGGCCAGGGCCTCGCCCACCAGCGCCTCGTTCGTGAACGGGCCGTAGACCTCGGCCGTGTCGAAGAAGGTGACGCCGCGATCGACGGCCGAGCGGATCAGGGCGATCATCTCCCCCTTGTCCGCCGGCGGGCCGTAGGAGAAGCTCATGCCCATGCAGCCGAGGCCGAGCGCCGAGACTTCCAGGTTGCTCTTTCCCAATGTGCGTCGTTCCATCGTTGCTCCCTTGACGGTTCAGAACCGTCCAATTCCACGAATCGTCTCGTTGGCGCCGCGGCGGGGGACTCGATCCGCGGCGATGGCCGTCACCGGCCGCTGAGCTTGAGGATCGCCTCCGGGAGGCGCGCCCCCGACACCGTGATCTTCGCCGCCGCCTCCTCGATCTCCTCGAGGTCGGCCGGCGTCAGCTCGACCGCGACCGCCCCCAGGTTCTCATCGAGCCGGTGCAGCTTGGTGGTGCCCGGGATCGGCACGATCCACGGCTTCTGCGCCAGCAGCCAGGCGAGCGCCACCTGGGCCGGCGTCGCCGCCTTCCGCTGCGCGATGCGGCCGAGCAGGTCGACCAGCCCCTGGTTGGCCTCCCGCGCCTCGGGCGTGAAGCGGGGGAACGAGGTGCGGAAATCGGACGCGTCGAACGTCGTCGCCTTGTCGATCGTCCCCGTCAGGAACCCCGCGCCGAGCGGGCCCCACGGCACGAAGCCGATGCCGAGCTCCTCGCACAGCGGCAGGATCTCCGGCTCGGGGTCTCGCGTCCACAGCGAGTACTCGCTCTGGATGGCGGCGAGCGGCTGCACCGCGTGGGCGCGCCGGATCGTCGGCGCCCCGGCCTCGGAAAGCCCCCAGTGCCGCACCTTGCCCTGCTTGATGAGGCCCTGGACCGTCCCGGCCACGTCCTCGATCGGCACGTTCGGGTCCACGCGGTGCTGGTAGAGCAGGTCGATCGTCTCGACCTTGAGCCGCCGCAGCGAGGCCTCGGCGACCTGCCTGATGTGCGCGGGCCGGCTGTCCAGACCGTACCGGCTGCCGTCGGGGTTGATGCCGAAGCCGAACTTCGTCGCGATGACGACGCGGTCGCGGACCGGGGCCAGCGCTTCGCCGACCAGCGCCTCGTTGGTGAACAGCCCGTACGCCTCCGCGGTGTCGAAGAAGGTCACGCCGCGCTCCACGGCCGTGCGGATCAGGGCGATCATGGCCTTCGTGTCCGCGGCCGGGCCGTAGCCGTGGCTCATCTCCATGCAGCCGAGGCCGAGCGCCGAGACTTCCAGGTTGCTGCGTCCGAGTGTGCGAGTCTTCATGGTCAGCTCCTTTGCTTTGAGAGACGGCCGCTCATCGCCCGAACGCCTCGGGCCGATTCACCGTCCTTGGTGCAGGAATCGATGTCATCGGGCGGCTCCTCGCTTCAATCGCTTCTGTGGAGCGCGCCGAGCGCTCGAGTTTGCTGCGTCCGAGGCTTCTGTGGAGCGCGCGCTGGGCGCGTGCTCTCTCCGGGACCGACGAGGACGTAGAAGGTGCCCCACTCGGCCGGCGCCGAGAGGTGGCCGCTCATCGGCCGACCCTCTCGAACCGGTACGCCAGCTCGGGACCGCCCTTGCCTTCGTAGGCGAGTTGGGCGACCAGGAGCGCGAACGGCTCGGTGTAGCGGGCGACCCACAGCGGGCCCGCGTCCACCGGGTCGAAGCCCACGTCGCGGATCAGCCCGGCGGCCACCTTCTTCGCGCCCGCGTCGTCGCCGCAGTAGACGAGGCCGGGCCGGGGCGTCCGGCCGCGCGCCTCGTACACGCCGAAGAGAACCTCGCTCGGCACGGTGTTGAAGGCGCAGACGACCTTGGCCCCGGGGATCTTCGCGGCCAGCGTCTCGGCGCCGGAGTTGGTGTGCGCGACGACGAGGGCGGAGTTGTCGGCGTTCATCGGCAGCGAGCAGGTGAGGACCACCTTGCCCGAAAAGTCGCCCGCCTGATCGAGGACCTCGTCGACGCGCGACCAGTGGACCGCGAGGAGGACGGCGGCGGCGCCTTCCGTCGCTTCCTTGGGCGTGCCGGCGCGCCCTCTCCCCTCGGCCTCGCGGGCGAGCCTATTCAACTTTCCGGGGTGCCGGGAGTAGCTGAAGACAACCTCGTGCCCGGACGCGCGAAAAGGGCCCCGAGCTTGGCTCCCATCAGCCCAGATCCGAGAACGCCGATCCGCATCCGCTTCCTCCCTTGACTGCCCCAACAGCCGCCGTGACTGGCCGCTTCCCGGGCCGCCCCGGGCCCGCAGCCCGGGGCGCCAGCCGCTTCGACCACGCAGGTGAAATTTAGACGCCGGCCCGAGGGGCGTGTTGCCCGATCCTACGGATCTCTAGCCCAATTCGCTCGGCCTTGGTGAATCGTGCCGGACCTCCGGCCTTTTTCCACACTTGACTGGACACTACTCGGTTCTGCACCGATTCGGGCACGACCGCAACCAGCATCGGACCTCGCAAGGCACGTTCGATCCGCAAAACTCCTGCCGGCGCGAGGGCTAGGAGCCTGTCGCGCATCGCGACGGGAGCGAGGGTCGCGATGGCGCCCGCTGGCAAGGCGGACAAGCGAAATGCCCGCAGACGTAGCTGTAGCCTACGTCGAGGACATTTCGCGCAGGCCAACGCAGCCAGCGGGATGCCAGCGCGAGCCGCAGCCGGAGTCGATGCGCGACAGGCTCCTAGTGCGCGTAGGGCGCGACGTTGCTCCGGATGACGGCCCATTCCTTCGCGGTCAACGGCAGTTGCGGGAAGACCCGGCTGTAGTAATAGGCGAGATCGGTTCCGTTATAGGGCCAGTCCGAACCGGGTAGAAAGTGACAGAGCCCGATCCTGCGGATGAGCGTGACCATCGCGCGCTGGTCGGTCTTGGATGCTTTGCTCGAAGGCACGCCGGCGAGATCGAACCAGACATGCCGAAAACGCCTGGGGTGGGCTGCCATCGCATCGGCGAATGCGCCAAGCGCGGACAACGTGGCCTTGTCGATGCCGCTCCATCCGGCGGCATGTGCGATCTGGACCGGCGTCGTCCCGGCGGCGGGCAGGACGTCGGCGAGAAAGTTGCGCACGTCCGGCGCGCCGTAATCCATGCGCTGGGTGCGAAGATGAATGACGATCGCCCAATGAGCTTCTGCGGCGGCATGGAAGACGGCGGCAAGGTCCGCCAGATCCCGCTGGGAGCGAAGATCGACGCCTGAGGCCGTCAGATGCAACTTCAACCCAGTCACCGCCGGATTGCCCCGCCAGCGGGCGATCTCCGGCAACGCGGTTGGGCGCAGAGGATCAACGGAGATGAAGGCACGAAAGCGTTTCGGGTAGCGCTGGGCGAGACCGACCGTCCAATCGTTCGCCGCGCGCATCAACTCCGCCGCATCGGCGCGCTGCGGTTGCATCAACGGGCTCTCCGCCAGATACGCTGTCGATAGCACCAAGGCGCGCTGAATACCCGCCTTGTCCATGGCCGCCAGCAGCTCCGCCGGCGAATGTGGCGTTGTCAAGGCGGGATCGCACTCGCCGAAATGGTTGCGGCGCACGCTGGCGCAGAAAGCGGGCACGAACGCCTGGATCGCCGGCGAATTGAGATGAACATGATGATCGACCCGAACAGGTACGAGGCGCGGCGCCTTCGGAACCGGTCCGGCGGCACCGACGATGACCGCGAACAGAACCATGACGCCGCAGGGCCGGCAGATGTCGCGAGTCCATTGCATGAGGGCGGTGCGGAAGCGGTCGTAGAACGGCCCCGGCTGGTTGATCGCCAGCTCCATCTTCACGCTTCCGAGGATACACAGGCGGAAGACGCGGTCAAGGAAGGGGGTCGCGTCGTGGGGTCAGGACCCCAAGACCCCGCGAAAACTGGCCCGGGGGTGCGCGGCGCCTACCAGGTGGCCGGCTTCTCCGGCGGCGGGTTGAGGTCGAAGAGGACGGCCGCCTCGCCGTGCTCCCGGATCAGGCCGGCTAGGTGCTTGACGACCGCGGCGCGCCGCTCGATCAGGGCGTCGATCTCGCTGCGGTTCAGGTACGGCCCCATGGCGGCGCGGATCTCGTTGTCCGTCACCTCGTGGAGGCGGCGCCAGAGCTGCCGGTCGCAGCGGTTGACGGTCTCCAGGGTGAGCGGTTTGGGCACGGCGACGAAGCAGCGCGAGCAGTCGATGAACCACACGTGCCAGTACCGGTCGACGAGGGAGTTGCCGTTGTTGTTGGTGTCGGTGTTGCCCGCGATGTTGTCGAACACGAACCTGATCTCGCGCTGGCGCACGAGGTCGCTCGGATCGGGCGGCTCCAGCCCGCGGTCACGCCGAGCCTTCTCCATGAGGGTGTCCTCGAGCCACATCTCGACCATCCCCTTGCGCCCGCCCACCGTCCGCGGGACCGCCGGCGGGAACCGGTCGAGGCCGAGGAGCCGGTTGAGGCGATAGGCCGCGCAGTCGAAGAGGTAGTAGTCGTGGAGCGTGGGGAACAGCATGGTGCGCCCGAGCACCTGGAGCTGGACGTAGGTGTGCACATCGTCGATGGTCTTGAACGCCGCGTGCGCCCGCACCCCGTCCCGCTCGAGCACGACCTTGAGCGGCTTCGTCACCCCGATGGGGATCGCCTGTTCCGCCACCACCTTGGCCTCGGTGAGGAAGCGCTCGATGCTGGCGTCGTCCTGGAACGGGAGCGGGGCGCCGTTGACGTCGAGCCAGCGGTAGCGCGAGCCGCTGACCGGCGGCGCCGGTGCGGCGGGCGGCGCCGGAGCGCGAGGCGGCCCGGCCGATCCGGGCGTCGCCACCGCGGCGAGGGCGCCGGCAGCCTCTGCGGCCTTGGCGTCCGGCCCGATCAGCTCCTGTCTCTCGCCGGGGTAGATCGCCGTGAGCGTGTCGCCGCAGATCTCGAGCGCCGACGGGCGGCCGTCGAACACGCTCTTGAGCATGCCGGTGTCGATCAGGACGACGCTCGTGCCGAAGCGCATCCGGATGCTCGCGCCCGGCTGCGGCGTGTGACCCACGACCATGCGGGTGGCGCCGACCGCCGCGATGAGGTCCCGCATCTCGGCGCCGTGCTCGGTCTCGTTCCAGTCGGCCGCGTCGCGGCTCCACAGCGGGCCGTCGTCCGCTCCGATCACCCACCCCTTCCAACCGCGGACCGCCTGCAGGGTCTGGACGTAGGCGGCCGTCTTGCGGTTCGGCCGCCCGTCCTCGGGCAGCTCCTTGGCCAGCCTCTCGACCTCGAGGTCCGCCTCCAGCGACACCTCCTCGACCGACGCCCACGGCTCGGCGAGCTTGCGCTTGACCAGGGCATCGCGCGCCGCGGCGAACGCCGCGACCTCGGCCGCCGCCCGGCGGTCGAGGTCGGCGATGCCGAGACCGCGCACGGCCGGGCTGAGGCCGCCGTGGACGAAGACGGTGTGGCCGATCAGCACGGCGATCGGAAGCGAGCGCAGCCACTGGCCGTAGCGGCCGTCCGGCCCGACCGCGTCGACGTACTCGAAAAAGCCGGGCGGATGCGCCTGCAGCCACGCCTGCCGGGTCGCCTCGGGGATGTCGACGACGACCCTCCCGGCTCTCTCGGCGCGCGCCTTCCAGACCTTGACCTGCTGCTTCCAGGCGGCCTTCTGCCGCGCCTCCGACCGCCGCCCCGCGAAGCGCGCGTAGACCTCGGGGTTGACGTCGCGCTCGACGCCCAACAGGTTCATCGCCTCGTGGTTCCCGAGCAGGCAGATCACCCGCGCGCCCGCGGCCCGGCTCTCCTCCTGCAGGCGGATCAGCAGGTCCATCACCTGACGGACGTCAACGCCGCGGTCGAGCAGGTCCCCGATCTGCACCAGCGTCGCGTCGCCGCCCGACCAGTGCAGGCCCTGATCGACGAGGCCGGACGCTCTAAGGATCTCGACGAGTCCGTCGTAGCTGCCGTGGACGTCGCCGACGGCGACGACGCGTTTGGCGGCCGCGGACCCCGCCGGGCACGGCGCCGCCCCGGCGGCGGGCCGCGGCGCCAGCGCGACGGCGGCGATGAGGGCGAGGAGCGTGCGCACGAGACGTGACGGTTTCATTCAAACCTCCGGTCCGGCGAGCGGCTCGCCCTGGCGGGCCAGCTGCCGGAACAGCGCTTTCACGATGTCGATGTTGTTGGAGAGGAGATCGAAGAAGTCCTCGGCGTCGATCTTCACCGCCCTGGTTTCGGTGACCGCCGCCGCCTCGGCGGTGCGCGGCCGGCCGCTGAGGATGTCGATCACGCCGAACCTCCCGGCCGGGCCCACCAGGCGCCGCGTGCCGTCCCCGCCGCGCAGCTCCACCTTGCCGTCGACCACGCAGTAGAGGGCATCGGACGGTTCGCCCCGCCCGTAGACGACCTCGCCCGCGCACAGCGCGCACTCGTGCGAGATCGATGCGAGCTGGATCAGCTGATCGGCGTTGCAGAAGGTGAAGAGGTCGACCTTCTGGAAGAGGACGATGATCTCGATGTGTGCCATCGCAGCCATTGCGTCTCCCCTTCACCCGGACGTCACCGTCCCGGCGTGGCGTCCAGCACCTCCAGCGGTGGAGGGACGGCGGCCGGCCCACCCTCCTGGGCGAGGACCCAGGCTGCGGTCTCGCTGAGGATGGGCTTGCCGCCGCGCGCCGCCATCTCGCGGAGGAGCGGGTACAGATCGCGGGTCCGTCCAACGTGGACCGCGTGCATCGCGGCGATGACGAGACCGACGGCGCTCGGATCGGCGTCGGTGTCGGTCCGGACGAGGCGCGCGAGCGTCGGCTCCAGGCCCTCCATCGGCACGTCGAACTCCTGCTCGGCCTTGCGTAGCTTCTCGTCGGCGGGGGCGTCGTCGATCACGGCGAAGACGTCGTGGCGCAGCGCTCCGCTCAACGTGTTGTCGAGGTACTCCAGGGCCCGGGCCCGCAGGCCCGCGTTCGGAGACGACAGGCTGCGGAACGCCGCGCGGACGTCGCGCGGCGGCAGGAGCAGCTCGAGCAGCCCGGCCACGTTCCTCACCGCTGCGGCCATCCGCTGCGCGAGGACCTCCTGGAGCAGGCTCGGCACCCGCCCCGCGCTCCGCCACCGCGCCACCGAGCCCTCGAGCTGGGCGGCGTGCATCGAGGAGACCACCCACAGGTCGGAGACCGCTCTGAGATAGCGGATCGCCTCGGCCCGGATCTCTCGCTGGACGAGCGCCGGCTTGATCCGCAGCGCGGGTTGGCGGGAGCGCAGCGAGGCCATCGCCTCGATGACCTTGTCGCGGAGGATCGCATCGGGGGCGGCGAGCTGGCCCGCGAGCGCGGAGAGCGCCGCTTCGCCGCCGAGCATCGCCAGCGTCTTGGGCAGCGCCCGGCGCACCCAGATCTCCTCCTCGCCGTCGTTCATGAACGCCACCACCGCGGGGATCGCCCCCTCGCCGAAGGCGACCACCGCGCCGCGCGCCTCGTGCTTGAGACGGCGGTCCGCCATCCGCGAGATCAGGGTGGGGATGTAGATCGGGTTCTCCCCGTCGCGCGCCAGCCGGGTGCGGACCGCGGCGATCGCCTGGCGGACCACGCGAGGGTCGCGGTCGTACAGCAGGGTGACGAGCGATCCGCTCTCGGCCGGCTCCCCGATCTCGCCCAGCGCCTTGGCCGCCTGCTCCCGCACCCCGGGATCGTCGTCCGCCAGCAGGCCGTTGAGCGTGGCGAGCGCCCGGTCGGCCACCGCCGGGTCGGAGTGCCCGGCCAGGCAGACCACCGCGGCCGCTCGCAGCCGGGGGTCGGCGTCCGCGAGCCGGGGCAGCATCATCGCGGCGGCATCCTCGCCCCTGAGGAGCACCACCGCGCGGATCGCCGCGCACCGCACCTCGGTGTCGTCGTCCGCGATCCGCTGCTCGATCAGCGGCAGGACGTCCGCACGGCCGGCCTCGGCGAGGGCCGCGAGCGTCCTGCACCGCACCGCGGCATCCTGGTGGTGGAGCAGCAGGGGGTTGACGAGCCTCGCCTCGCCGGAGGCCAGCAACATCTCGAGGCTCAGCATCACCTGACGGGAGTCCGCGCTGCCGAGCGACTCGACCAGCGTCGTGATCGTCGCCAGGTCGCGGGTGTCGATCTCGGCGCGCCGGCCGCTGATCCCGGGCTTGAGGCCGCGCCGGAACGTCGCGACGTACTCGCGCCGCGCCGCCACCGTCACCCACAGCCAGACCGCCACCAGGGCCAGCGTGAGCCAGCCGACCTGTCGCATTCCGATCACGGCGAAGGTGACCGGGAAGAGGAGCAGCGCGCCCACACCCTCTCCGAGCCGCTGCACGAAGACGTCGATGAACCCCTTCGCGCGTCGCCGCAGGTCCGGGCTCACGGGCAGGAAGAGGAGCTCGCGGGTCGCCTGCTCGACCGAGTGCCGCACGCTCGTCTCCGACAGGCGCAGGACCCACGCGAAGAAGAGCACGGCGGCGGGGAACAGGCCGAACGAGAGGAGGAGCAATGCGGTCGTCACGGCCACCGTCGCGGGCAGCACGCGCATGCCGAAGCCCACGCCCAGCACCCGGTGGATGCGCTGCGTGAAGGCGAGCTGGAAGACGAAGCCGATCACCCCCATGAGCGTGAAGAAGCTCCCCATCACGCGGGTGCGCTGGTCGAGGGTGGTGGTGTGCTGCTGGACGACCCAGTTGAACTGCAGGTCGACCGTCTGCGAGACGACGACCATGAGCAGCATCAGGACGGCGATCAGGCCGAGCAGGCGCGAGCCGCGGAGCACCTCGAACCCGACCTTCTCAGGCCGGGCTCGCAGCCGGCGCTGGCGCGTGTCGTCGCCATCGGCGCGCGGTCGCGTCCGGTTGATCGCCACCACGAGGGCGACGACGACGAGCAGGAGCACGCCGGCGGCGAGCAGGGTGTACCGCGTTCCGGCCCAGGCCGTGACGAGCCGGGCGATCTGGCCGCCGGGGACGCCGCCGAGGAGGCCTCCGGCCCCGACGAACGCGAACAGGCGTCGCGCCTGCCGCGCGTCGAAGACGCCGTTGGCGAACGACCAGAACTGCGAGACGGCCACCCCGAAGCCGAGCGTGGTCCAGAGGTAGAAAGCGAAGGCCAAGAGCCAGCCCCTGCCGTGGCCGAAGAACCAGAAGAACGCCACCAGACCGAGGACGCGCAGGAGCGCGAAGGCGACGATCAGGGTGGGGTCGTCGAAGCGCCGCGTCAGTCGCGAGTAGAGGACGAGCACCGGGAACGAGAGGAGCGCGAGGAGCAGGTAGACGTACGGCAGGTTCTGGGCGCCGACGATGTCGATGTAACTCGCCTGGCGGACGCTCTTGACCGCGTACTCGCTCGCCATGAGGAGGAAGAAGTAGACGAAGAAGAGGATCGTGAGGGAGCGCTCCTCGCGGCGGATCCTCAAGCCCACGGCGGCGCGCAGGCCGCGACCGAGCCGCCCGCCCTCCCGGGCCGGATCGTCGGCGCCGACGGGAATCACGGCCTCGTCCCGGGCACGCAACGCCCTTGGCCCACTTGCCGGTGAGAACGCTGCGCCGACATCGCGCACACCAGCAGGCGCTCAGCGCCCGCCCTCGCGAGGGCGCGGAACCCTGCGGCGCGGCGATCGACCGCACGAGCGTTTCGGAGCGCCAACAGGAGATCGGGAGCCCGCTCTCCAGACATCGCACACCTGAGTGATCTCCTCGACATCTTAGACCACGGGCGCGCCCGCGTGACAAATGCCTAGTTCTGTTGTTTTTCAGTCGCAGCCTTGCTATCGTCCACGACCAGGTCCGTGTTCCCACAGCCCGTACCAGCGTCCGATCGCGCAACCGCAGCGAGCGAAAGGGGTCGAGGGCCAGATGATCGAAGCGTCCACGTGCAGCCTGAGGCACCCCCTCGTCTCGACGACGTCACAAACCGTCATCCGCGCCTCGCGGGCTCGCGGCCGGCGGCTGGCGCTGGCGCTCGGCGCCTGGGCGGCGGGGCTCGCCGTCGTGGTCCTCGCCTCGGCGCCGCGCGCGGCGTGGGCGCAGGCTCCGACCTGCACCGGCACCCAGGCGGTGTTCACGTCGAACGGCGGCGTCCAGGATTTCGTCGTCCCGCCGGCCGTGACCTCGGTGACGATCGACGCCTCCGGCGCGGCTGGGGGCTCGGGCCGGCTATACGTCGGGGGCACCACCGGATACGTGAACTCTCCCGGCGGCGCCGGGGCGCGGCTCGTGGCGACGTTCCCGGTAACGCCGGGTGAGACGCTCCACATCCTGGTCGGGGGCGCCGGAGCGACGGCCGGTTCGGCTTCCCAGACCGGCGGCGGGGGCGGTGCGTCGTTCGTCTACTTAACCCCCGCGCCGAGCACCTTCGACCTGCTCGTCGCCGCGGCCGGGGGCGGCGGCGCCGCCGGCGCCGGCAGCGGATCGGGCGGCAACGTCACGACACTCGCCGGCAGCGGCGTGGGCGGGGCCGCCGGGGTGAACGGCGGAGGAGGTGGCGGCGGCGGTCTCATCGGCGATGGGGCGAACAGCGCCGCCGTGAGCGGAGGCCAGGGAGGCCAAGCGCTGGTCAACGGTGCCGCCGGCGGGGCCGGAGGCGCCAGCGAAGGCGCCGGTGGCTTC
>JAJXUY010000028.1 GCA_021782525.1 Acidobacteriota bacterium
GTCCTCGAAGAAGACGGACCAGCCCTTGAGCTCGAACTTCATCGTGCACTCGACGTTGGCTTTCACCTCGGCGGCGTGGGCCGTGAGCGGCAGCAGTGCCGTGACGCCCGCCAGCAACAACACGAGCTTGTTCTTCATCTTCCTTCTCCTCTCTGTCCGGCCTACGGTCGTTTGGTCGTTCTGACTAAATGATATCGCCGCGCGCCGGCGGCTGCGAGCCGCTGTCACCACGCGTCGACGTGAAGACGGGCGTCGAGGTCCTCGCGCTCAGCCTCCGCCGGTGGGGTCCTGGGGAAGCCGAACCGGATCACCGCGGCGACCTCGTAGCCGGCCGGGACCCGCAGCGCCTCCTTGAGCCCGGCGGCGTCGTACGGGGTGTAGGTGCAACCGAACAGCCCCTGCTCGGCGAGCGCGAGCATCACGTTCTCGATGCACATCCACACCGACGCGAGCGGGTTGAGCTCGAACAGGGTGCGGCACTCGGCGAGTGGCTTGAGCTTGTAGCAGACGACGAGCAGCTCCGGCGCCGCGAGCATCATCGCCTGCTGCACCGGCAGCGAGCGGCGGTAGACCGCCTTGAGCTCCTCGTCCGCGAAGCGGGCGACGAAGCGCTCGATCTCGGCCGGGTCCGTGATGTCGCGCGCCTTGAGCGCCGCGACCACCGCCAGGCGGCGCTGGTCGCGGTCGCGCAGGAGGACGAACTGCCAGCTCTTGAGGTGCGCGTTGCAGGGCGCGCGCAGCCCCGCCTCCAGGGCCCGCCGCACCGCCGCCTCGGGGACGGCCCGCCCGTCGAACTCGCGCGTCGTCCGCCTCGACCTGACGACCTCGCGGAACTCCATAACCCACCTCCCGTCGTGCCGCGCCCCGGGTCCGAGCCGGGCGAGGCGCCACCGTCCGCGGGGTCGCGCCGGCCCTCAACCCGTCCGCTTCCGGCGCGCGATCGGTCGCTCCCGAGTCGCCGCCCGCCTCGCCTCGACGTCGGTACGCCTCGGCCTGTCGGAAGGCGCGATGCCGCTAGCCGGGTACCTGTGACAGGGAGACCTCGAAGACGCAGCGCTTGGCGCCGGAGAGCTTGGACTCCTTGAGCCGCGCCTGCACCGGGCGGCCGAAGACGGCCTCGAAGCTCTCCTTCTGGTAGCCGACGGAGCAGTTGCACCAGACCGCCGGCGTCCGCCGCGCGTCGACCAGGGGGCAGCCGCACGGCCCTTCGGCGACCGAGACGGTGACGACGCCCGTCCGTTTGTCCCACGAGGCGTCGGTGCCCCAGAGCTTCTTGACCGCGGCGAGATACCCGTCGGGGTCACCCTTGAACCTGGCGCCGAGCGTGCCCAGCTTGGCGCACCCGCACGCGCCGAGCCCGCACGCGCTCTTGAGGAATTCCTTGCGATCCACGCGCTCTCCCTTCCCGGCGGTTGCACGTCCTGGCCGGCGGTTCGTTGCGCCGTATACGGTGCACTTCCGCGAAGGTTCCGCGAGCGCCCCGTCTCACTCTGCGAACCCGGGACGCCACCGGACGCCGCGGGCGAGCGCCCGAGGTGTCGACCGGGTCGGGACCCGAGGCGGCGCCCGCGTACCGGGTCGCTACCCGAAGTACGAGCGGACCTCCTGCGCCAGTTGCAGCAGGTCGCGGGCGGTGCCCGGGTCGATCAGCCGGCCGGTGTGGACGAGCATCGCGTCGCCGTCCGCCTCGAGGTGCGCGACCCTGGTCGGCCGCTGCACGAGCTGCGATCGCACCCCCGGGGTGAACGCCGCTCGGACCGCCGCCTCGTCGGGGCCGACGACGCGGTAGGCCTTGGAGAAGGCGGGGTCGTCGTCGAACGCGATCTCGCGGATCCCGAAGAGCGGGCCGAGGCTGTGCGAGATCGGGTCCTCGGGGGCGAGCTCGAACCGGGGCAGCGAGTGCCCTGAGGCGCTCAGGATGCAGACCGTCGCGCGGTGCTGCTGCTGGCTCTTGCCGCCGCCGGTCGCGTAGACGAAGTCGGCGATCCAGACCTCCCGCCCCCAGGTGGAGCCGCGGACGAGGTTGCGGACGCGCCCGTCGCGGCCTTTCTGGAAGAGGGGGAGGGAGCCGAACCGGTCGAGCAACTCGGAACCGTCGGCGACCGACAGGCCGAGCTCGACAGCGGCCGCGGCCCAGCGCTCGCGCCGCCGCTTCCACCACGCCCGCTCGGCGAGCCAGATGGCCGCCACGGCGGCCGCGACGCCGACCACGATGAGAGCGATCACGAACGGTTTCATCGCGCCTCCGGGGCCTCGCCGGGGGACCTCCCGGCCACGCCGCCGCACGTGATCGCCATCGTACCTCGCCCGCGTCCGGTCGCGGGCGGCGCGGGGTCGCTGAACCTGCGGCTCGAGGTCGTTCGCGGGCGCCTGTGCGATCATGCGCGGCATGGGACTGCTGCGGCCGAGACCCGAGGGCAACGCGGTGCGGCTGGGAGCGCGCGCCGGCACGGTGGTGACGTGTCCCTACAACGGGCATCAGGTCGGATGGTGCCGGGGACTCTGCGCTCCGGTCGCCGGGATCGGCCACTGCGGGCGGCCCGCGGCGCACGCGATGATGGGCCGCACGCAGCTGGCCATTGCGGCGCAGATGGCGCTGCTCGCCACCGAGTGACGGGGGCGAGACGCTCGCCGGTTCCTCGGGCCGCGGCGGTCTCGCGGACATCTGGCCGGTTGCGTCGCCGTTCCTGCGGCGGTGCTGGCAACGGCGCGGGGGAGGTACGTCCAGCGGTCGCCCGGATCACCTCTTCCGGGCGGCGTCGAGGCTCCAGGCGCCCCCGCCGGCGGCCGAAAAGTAGAGCCAGATGAAGCAGAAGACCACGGGGTCGATGCCGCCGTTCAGGAGCGGCCAGAACCCTTTCGGCGCGAAGAACTGGAAGTAAGCCACCGCCATCTCGCCGGACAGGACGAACGCCACCGGACGGGTGAACAGGCCGAGCAGGAGGAGCCCGCCGCCGACGACCTCGAGGAGGCCGGCTAGCCCGACCTCGGACAGCAGCGGCACCGTGCCGCCGTTCGGGGGAACCCCGGCGGGGAAGGCGAACAGCTTCATCGTGCCGGCCAGGAGGAAGATGCCCGCCGCGACGATGCGCAGCACGCTTTGCAACTGCGGGCCCCAGCCCGACCACCTCGCGACCAGAGTGCGTTCACTCATCTCTCACCCCCATGCGCGATGAACCGAAGTCGCCCGCCGCCGGCCGGTGCGGTCCAGCGCGACCATCCGGCGCGCGAGACTGGCCGGACGTCGCCCGCCGTCGGCGATCGGCGTTCTTGCGCTCGCACGCGGCAACCGCGCCGGATGTGGCGCTCGGGTGCGGGCGCGGGACACGGGCCCGCCAACGACGTCCGCGCGCACTAGTGGTTCATCATGTGATGCGCCGGTGCGCCGGTCGGCGTGCATGTCTCGCGGCCCAGCGGCGTCCAGGTTCCGTTCACCTCCAGCTCCCACGTGTGCTCCAGCGTGTGGGCGCCCTTCTTCGTGAATGTGTCGCGGCTGGTGAACGTCTTGCCGTCCATCGAGCCTTCCCCGGACCAGACCATCGTGTCACCGTTCCAACCGGGCGAGGTCTCCTGCGAGAAACCGCCGCCGTTGTCCACCCACAGCATCACGAACTGCTTCTTGCCGGGGTCGAACGTCATGTGGAACATCCCTTCCATCGGCCTCGGGGTCGCCGCCGCCTTGGTCTCCACGACCATGCCGGACACCCAGAAGCCGCCGAGAGCGCCGTGCGCGTGGACCTTCGAGGAGGTGGCGTGCGCCAAACCGAACGGTGAGGCGTCGGCCTGCCCGGTGCACGCGAAGCTGCCCTCGAACGGCTTCAACTGCGCCATCTCCGGCGCCGGGCGGGGAACCGCGGGTGCCGGCTCCGCGGCGCGGGCCGCGACGGCGGCGACTAGGGCCACGGCCGCTCCTACCGCAACGATCCGAGTGCTGTTCATAGTCTCTCCTTTCCGAGGAGTGAAGGTACACAGAGAATCAGTTGCAATATCATTGAGGTGGATTCTAGCGCCGGGGTGGCGACTGTCAAGACCGCGGCACCTCCCTTCTCCGGGCGACGAGTCGATACCAATGAGGGTGCGACTGCACCGATTGAGGGGGCGCTACTCGGGGAAGCGCCGGATCAGGTTGAAACCGAGCCGCACGTCACCGAGCCTGAACCCGCCGGGGATGTCGGAGCCGGCGATCAGGTCCACCGTGGTGGCGCGCGAGTTCCCCAGGTAGATCACGAACGCGTGTCCGGTCACGCGTTTCGTGAGCCCGACCGCCCAGGCGAGGGTCGCGCCCGGCGCGTCACGGTTCGCGGGGACGGCTTCCAGCGCCACGTCCCAGGCGTGCGGCAGGTGGAGTGAGGCGCCGAGGCCCACGTTCACGGCGTTGCGCAGCGTCGGTGTGTCCGACACGAACATCGGCACAGCGAAGATATCGAGCGCGTGCCCGAGCCGGCGCGCCAGCACGACTTGCGCGAACCCGGCCCAGCGGTCGGTCTCGCCGGTCGCGGCGCGGTAATCCGTTCCGATCCTAAGCGCCACACCGAGCGGGAACCTCTCGCCCTGCAGCAGCGCGGTCCATTTCAACGCCGTCTCGTACTCCTTGAAGAGCGAGGAGCGGTACAGCGAGGTTTCCAACCCGTGGCCGAACCCTAGCGCGAGACCGAGGCCGACATCGGCGCCGGAGTCGAGGCCGTACAGGTTCCCGGGCCCGGCCGCGTCGACGGGCTCGGTGAAGCGGTGCGTGAAGAGCACCGCCAACGTCGATGGCGAGAGCGTCAGATGCGTCGGGAGGTTTACGAGCAGGTCGGTGAGTTCGGGCTCGAGCACCACCTGAGCGGACGCCGGCAGCGCGACTGCCAGTGCGACCACGGTGCAGACGAGCGCGCCCGACCGCATCGACACCCTTCAGTCCTTGGGCGCGCCGCGGCGCACCCAGTCGATGACCAGCTGGATCTCGTCGGGTGACAGCGTGCTCCCGTTGGGCATGCGCACGCCGGTGATATCGGGGTCCCCGCGCAGCTTCTTGACCAGATACGATCGATCGGGGTCGCCCGGCTCGACGCGGGCGAGGTCCGGCCGCTCGACGGACGGCACGCGAACGATGCTGCCGTACGCCGCCCCGGCCGCGAGGCTCATCCCCTCCTGCGGGTTGAGGCTCGAGTGGCAGCCCGCCGCGGCGCAGTTGGGCGTGAACACGACCGCCTGCACGCGCGTGAACGTGGCGCTCGGGTTCGGCGTCGGCGCAACGGCCGGCTCGAACGGCAGCTTCCGTTGCCCGCAGCCGGCCGCGGCGAGCGCCGCCGCGAGGACGGCGATGCGCAGCGGTGGGACGGTCCGCCGCTCCCGCCCCGGCAGCTCGCACCCGTGGCCGGCGCCTCCGACCTCCCTCCGCGGGAGGCGTGCAAGCTCCGGCCGCTCCCGGCCCCGCGAGCTGCATCTCCGGGCTCGCGCCACCTCAATACCCGTAGTAGTTCGTCACCGTGACCGTCCGCGTCGGCGGGTTGGGGTCGCTCACGCCATCGGTGTTGGTCACGGTGAACGTGACCGTGTACGACCCGGCGCTCGCGAACGAATGCGTCACCGAGAAGCCGCTCCCGGTGCTGCCGTCGCCGAAGTTCCACATGCGGGTCAGCGACTCGCCCTTCGGGTCGGTGCCGGTGCCGACGAAGCTCACCGCCGTGTTCGTGTAGGTCGAGATGTTGCCCGCGGGCGAGGTGATCGTCCCAGTCGGCGCCGGGGGCTGGGACGACGCGGTGACCGTGATGGCGCGCGTGGGCGGGTTGGGATCGCTCAGGCCGCTCGTGTCGGTGACCGTCATCGTGACCGTGAAGGTCCCCGTGGCGGTGTAGGTGTGGGTCGCCGAGTAGCCCGTGCCCGAGGTGCCATCGCCGAAGTTCCAGGAGACGCTCAGCGCCTCGCTCTGCGGGTCCGTCCCGGAGCCCTGGAACGTCACGGCGGCCCCCTCGGTCACCGAGACGTTTCCGGTCGGCGCCAAGATCGTTCCGGTCGGCGGCGACGGCTGGGCCGTCGCCGGCTGGGTCATGGCGGCCGGGAGCGCGACCGCCGGTTGGTGGAACCCGTCGTCGGTGACATTGTCGACCGGCGACGAGAAGATGTAGATCGGCTGCGTCGCCGTGAAGGTGATGAAGAAGTTGTCGAGCGTCTGCTGCGCGGCAGGGATGCCGGGGATGATCTGGTAGAAGAGCCCCTGGTCGTCGTCCCACGCCGGAAACGTCACCTGCGACGGCGGCGCGACGAGCGATCCGTCGGGCTTGCGCACGTTGAACGTCACCTCGATCGGGTTCGGGCTCGGGTTGAAGAAGCCGACGTTGGTGCGGAAGCCGGCGGCGTCGGTCTTCGGCCGGTTGGAGTTGAGCAGCAGCCCGCCCGACAGCAGCGCGCCGTCGGTCCCGAGGCCGGGTTCGTCCTGGCCGTAGGTCCCGGAACCCACCGACCGCTGGTCGTTGTAGCTGCGCGCGATGGCCTTGAACGGGAACGCCGAGAGCAGCCGGATCGCCCCGCGGTCCGCGGCCCGGAGCAGCGACGAGACGACGTCGTCGTAGACGGCCTCGCCGCCGGCCGGGATCGTGAACTCCGTCGTCGAGGCCGGCCCGGTGGCGTTCGACACGCCGTGCGGATACCACTCGGCGTAGGCCGTCGCCGGCTCGTCGGTCAGGCTGAGCGCGCGCAGATCGGTACGGAAGTAGCTCGTGCCCAGACCGGGGTTGTGCGCCGCGACCGCGAAGTTGACGTCCGTCTCGGTGGGCGCGAGCTGGCCGCGGATGGCGCCGTTGGGGAAGTCGCCGGTGTGGATGTTGACGTAGTACAGCGCCGGGTCCGCCTCGATCGCCGCCACCGTGGCGGCGTCCGCCGTCACCATCCCCGACGCCTGTCCACCCGCGAACGTCGGCGACAGCCCAACCAGCACGGGCCCGCTCACGCCCGCTGCACCCGTGTGGACGTGGGCCGCGGTCGGTGCCGAGAGCCCGGTCTCCCAGAGGTAGTAGTAGACGGTGGCACCGTCGAACACGAGCGCGGCGTACCCCTGCGCTGCGGTGGCGCCCCCGCCTGGCTCGCGGCTGGCGATCAGGTCGGTGGCGAGCGCGTAACTAGCGGGGCCGTCTCCGAGGAGCTGGCCGCGCAGCGCACCGCCAGGGTACGCCGCGTTGTGGACGTTGACGTAAAACGCCGGAGGGTCGGCCAGGATCGGTGCCGTGGTCCCGCTGTCCGCCGCCACGGAGCCCATCGCGACGTAGGTGTTGGACGCCAGCGTCGTCCACGTCGGCGAGAACCCGACCACGATCGCCCCGGGAGCGCCCGCCAGCGCGGCGTGGATGTGAGCCGCTCCGGGGGCGGCGATGTTCTGCACCCAGAGGAAGTAGTACACGTTCCCGCCGTTGAAGGTGATCACCGCCAGGCCGCGACCTGCGGGGTCGCCTCCTCCCGACTCACGCGAACCCAGCATCGTGGCGGTGAAGGTCTGCGCCGTCACTGGACCGGCGGCGAGAGCGACGAGAACCACACCAAACGCCCGTGCGATGAGCCGTCTCATGGAGCCCTCCTCACCCGCGGCGCGCTGGCCCGACTGCTCACGCCGCGCGCGGCGGTCGTTCCGAGTCTTCCTTCCGTCCGGATGTACGGCGGCGCCGCAGGAACGGATGTCACTCCGGCGGCGACTTCCGTCACGGTCCGGTCGCGGCGTGTACGGGGAGGGAGACGGCGGCGGGCCGCCGGTGCGTGCGCCGGCGGCGCGGCGGCAACGGGCCCGCCGTGGGACGGCGTGGGTCGGGGAAGATCGGTCGCGCTCGATCGCTCGCAGGAGTTGGGGTGAGCTGCGGCCGTTGGGCACGTGGTCGCCGGGGCGCCGGCTGCAGTCGCCGGGATGCGCATCGATCGCCGCTCGCGCGCCTCCCGTGAGGCGACCGAGAAGGAGCTGAGCGGTGCGGGCGGGCACGCCGGCCCGCCGCCGTCGGACAGCGCGCGCCGCAGCGCAATCATCCCGGATCGAATCCTTGTTTTGATCGTGCCCAGCGGCACACCGAACGCGGCGGCGATCTCGCTGTGCGACATACCGCCGAAGTACGCGGCGACGATCGCCCGTCGTTGCGTTTCCGGGATCTCCAGGAGCGCGACGCGCAGGTGGCGCACGAGCTCCGCTCCGAGGCTCAACGCCTCCGGGTTCGGCTTTCCGTCCGGAACCTCGCGGTGCAGCTCGAGAGGGAGCTCGCGCGTGGCCCGGCGCTGTCGGGAGCGCAGGCGGTCGACTGCCTGGTGATGCGCGAGCGTCAGCAGCCAAGACTCGGCGCGCCCGCGCGAGCCGTCAAACCGCGATGCCTGTCGCCACACCCTGAAATACACGTCCAGCGTGACCTCCTGCGCGGTGTGGTGGTCGCGGAGGATCCGCAGGGCCAACCCGTAGACTCGACGGCTGGTGGCGTCGTACAGCGACCGGAGTGCGGCCGGATCGCCCGCCCCGACGCCCTGCAGCAACTGATCCAGCGTTGGCACGATGCTGATGGAACAACGGATCTCCATGGGAGATTCCGCCCGACTGTTCGCCGGCGGCCATCCCCCGGAGCGCTTCGCCGGCGACGCCGGCCGACACGCGGCGCTGCCCCGTCTCGGGCCCGACGTGACACAATGCGCGGATGCGGGCCCCATGCTCCTTGACGCGCGTTGCGGCGATGGCGGCGGTCGCGGTCCTGTGCGCCGGCGCGGCGCTCGGGTTCGGCCGGGTCACTGCGCGAAACGGCGAGGTGGTGACACTGTCCGTCGGTTCGCGCGACGGCGTCCAGTCCGGGATGCGCGGCGACGTCGTCAAGCTGGTCGAGGCGAAAGGGCAGTCGCAACCGACCGTCATCGCCTCGTTCGTCGTCACCGAAGTCGGCGAGGGTTCGAGCCAGGCTCGGCTGGAGAAGGTCGAGGCCGGCTTCGAAGGTGATCCGATGCGGGGCCTGCCGGTCGCGTTCGACAAGCCGCTGAAGAAACCGGAGACCGCGCCCGCGGCGGCGCCGGCCACGCCACCCCCGACGGCCGGGGAGGCGCCGACCCCGGCCACGCCGCCCCCGGCTGCGCAGGGAACACCGTCCCCAGCGCCCGCCCCACGCCTGCCGGACAATCCGGTCCAGCTGCTGAATCAGGCCGACGCCGCCTGGGAGCAGCAGGACTGGGAGAGGGCCGCCGAGCTGTACGAGGCGTTGCTCCGGGTGATGCCGGGCTACCCGATGGCGGTCAAGCGGGCCGCGGCGGCGCGGGCGAAGATCCAGACCGCGCCGGCGGAGGCCCGGGGTGCGACCGACGAGGCGGTGCGACAGGCGGCGCTGGCGCAGGAGCGCAGGAACCTCCCCGACTACCGCGAGAAGGCGAAGGCGTTTCTCGCCGCCGGCAACTGGAACGCCGCCGTCGAGTGGCTGCAGAGGATCGCCGCGGCCGACCCGAACGACGCCTACCTGGCCTCGGTGGTGGAGGGCCGGAGGCACGACGCCGAGCGGGCGCTCGCCGAGAAGCGCTACGACGACGCGGTCAGGGAGTGCGAGGAGGCGCTCGCGGTCTCGGCGCCGCCGCCGCCGGCGATCAAGGCGTTGCTGGGGCAGGCGCGCACCGGGCAGGTGAACCGGTGGCTTGCCGAGGGCGACGGCGACCTGGCGCGGGGCGACGTCCCCGCTGCGCGGCTCGCGTGGGACCGGGTGGCTGCGGTGGATCCGCACAACGCCGGCCTCGACCAGAGGCTGACGAAGCTCGACTGGGTGAGGATCCCGGCCGGGACGTTCGAGATGGGGTGCGTCCCCGCGGACACCGAGTGCTCCGACAACGAGAAGCCGCGCCACGCGGTCACGATCAGCAAGCCGTTCCTGATGATGAAGAGGCCCGTGACCGTCGCGCAGTACCGCCGGTTCGCGCAGTCGACCGAGCGTGCGGCGGCGCTGCCGCCGGCGTTCGCGCAGGGCGACGATCACCCGGTGGTCGACGTCAATTGGGACGATGCCGTGGCGTACTGCTCGTGGGCCGGCGGCCGCCTGCCGACGGAAGCCGAGTGGGAGTACGCCGCGCGGGGCGGCAAGGACGGACTGAAGTACCCGTGGGGCAACTCGATCAGCCACGACGACGCGAACTTCAAGGGAACGGGCGGCCGCGACCAGTGGAAGTACACCTCGCCGGTCGGCTCGTTCGCGGCGAACGGGTTCGGCCTTTTCGACATGGCGGGGAACGTGTGGGAGTGGTGCGCCGACCTGTACGGCGAGACGTACTACGCGAACTCGCCGTCGGTCGACCCGCAGGGGCCCGCGTCAGGGAGCTCGCGCGTGCTGCGCGGGGGATCGTGGGACTTCGAGCCCAAGAGCCTGCGCACCTCGTTCCGGGGCTGGGTCCTGACGTGGGGCGGGTGTGACAGCGGCGGCTTCCGCTGCGTCCGCCCGTCTCGCTGACGCGGCGGCCTCGCTCGACCACTGTGATTTCCCACAGAGATGGTACCACTTTAGGGCTATTCGGCTCACTCCAGTTGCTGATGCGCATGTCGTGAGGTGCTCGCAGCTTACGGCACGCGCCGACGGAGACTTCCGTTTGCTACCAACCCACGGTGGATCAGTGGATTGCAATGCGGTCGCTTGAGTCGAAGGGATAGCCCTGTACCACTTTGTGTTCAACCGTAATGTTTTGGTAGTGGCCAAGCACACGCGCGCAGGAGGCCCGTAGGGAACCACTGTCATCGCGAGGAGTCCCGCCAAC
>JAJXUY010000029.1 GCA_021782525.1 Acidobacteriota bacterium
GTCGCGGTCGCGGTCGGCGTGGGCGGCGCGGTCGCGGTGGCGATCGCGGTCGGGGTCGGCGGCGGCGTCGGCGTGCGTGTCGGAGCCGGCGTCAGTGTCGGGGTCGCGGTCGCGGTCGGCGTGGGCGGCGCCGGGGTGCTCGTCGCAGTCGGTGTCGGCGTCGGGGTGGCGGTCACGGCGCGGTACCCGGTGTCGGGAGACGACAACGGGCTGTCACCGGCGGAGTTCGTCGCCACCAACCAGTAGTAGTAGACGGTGCCGGGGTCGGCCACCGCGTCGTCGTAGAGGTTGGCGACGGAGGTGCCGATCTGCGCGGCGGAGGACGGGGCGTTGCTGGTGTAGCGAAGGACCTTGTAACTGGTCGCGGCCGAGGAGGCGTTCCAGACGACGCGCACGCGGTCCGTGTAGGTGCCGTCGCTCGCGCTGACGCCGGTCGGCGCCGCCGGGGGAGCAGTTACCGGCGTCGGGGTGGCCGTCGGTGAGGGCGTCGGCGTCCGGGTGGGCGTCGGCGTCGAGGTCGGCGTCGGGGTCGGCTGCACCGGCGACGCCAGGAACACGTAGGCTCCGATGTCCCACCACGCGCCCGCGCTGTTCTCGTCGGCGGTCAGCACCTGCGACGGCCACGTGGAGCCGGGCTTGAGCGCCAGGTTGTACGGAGTGCCGAGATCCTCGCCTGAATCGACGCAGGGGGAGTTGGACTGGAGCGTGTAGTCGTGCCCGCCGGGGTTCGTGAACTGCGGGTCGGAGTTGAACCCGTGATCCTCGGTGCCTCCGGACCGCCCGCTCCAGGTCTCGGTCGCGCCCTCGACCTCCAGGATGGCACCGCCGGGCACGTTGGGCGCGTAGTGGACGTTGTAGTCCAGCGACGGCGGAGTCGTGTTGGTGAACGCGCACGCGTACGTCTGGCCCGTGGAGCTGCTGTTCAGGGTGTAGAAAATGTTGTTCCTGATATCCGCGCCGGGCAGCCGCGCATTGGTCTGCTTGACCATGATCGCGTTGATGTTCGCTCCCGAGCCCGCCGGGATGTAGAAGACGTTCTCGTAGATCTTGGCGTTGGTCGGCTGGTTGGCGACCCCCGAGGCGTTGCCGACGTAGATGCAGCCGCCCCAGCTCCCCCGGACCCCGGGGTTGGCGAAGATGTTGCCGTACACCTCCGGCGAGTCGGATGCGTCCGAGAAGAAGAAGTTGTTGTTCCAGTCGTCGTGCACGTAGTTGTAGCGGACGACGATTCCCGTCTGCGGTGTGGCCGAGCTGTTGTAGACCCCGACGCCGGAGCCGTAGGTCTGGTGCGAGCGCCCGCTCTGGTAGAGGTTGTTCTTCTCGATCGTGATGTTCGAATTGAGGCCCCAGCTCAGGATGTTGTACGTCCACGCGTCGTAGGCCGTGTTGCTGGACACCAGCCCGTTGCTCACGGTGTCCAGCTCGATGTTGATGCCCTGGTTCCCCGCAACCCAGCCGTTCGTGTAGACCAGGTTGTTCGTGACGGTGAACGTCGACAGGTGGCCGAATTCGATCCCGTGCTTGTAGTTGTGGTGGACGATGCAGTTCGTCACGGTGTCGGCGGTCGCCCCGGTCCACACCTGGATGCCGTCGTAGAGGCTGTACGAGGCCTGTAGGCCGTTGAAGATCACGTACGGCTGGTCGCTGAAGACTGCCTTCCACTGCGGGATCTCGAAGGTGTGGCCGCCGTCGGTCGGAGCCGTTGCCCCTCCGTACACGTACACCCGCATGTTGGTCGAGTCCCACCACCAGTCCGTGGCCACGGTCCCGATGCTGGTCTTGGCCGAGACGCTGGTCATCCCCGCCCCGTCGCGCCACACCACCGTGGGGGCGACGGAGGCCGTCGTGTACCAGAGGCCCGACTCGCTGGTCCAGTCGCTCGCGTTGTTCTTGCTCACGGAGCCGAGAATCCACGGCGCCGCGCCGGTTCCGTACGCCCCGTACGTGATCGGGCTGCCAGCGGCCCCCGGACTCGAGGCATCGAGCGACTCCCGCCACGTGCAGCCCCGGTTGAACAGGATCGAGTCGCCCGGGCTGAACCTCGAGGTGTTGACCTTGTTGATCGTCTTCCACGCGGTCGCGGCCGTGGTCCCCGCGCCCTGGTCTCCGGTTGCGTTACAGTCAACGTAGTACGTCGCCCCCTGTGCGGATGCCGCAAGAAGAAAGAGGGGGATGGTGACAGTGCGGAGCAGTCTCAACATGCGTGGGAGGCTAACCCAGGCCGGGTGTTTGGCTTGGTACCAGGGGTCACACGCCGCCTTCCCGTAGTGTGATCTGAGTCACAGCCGACAGTTTGGAAAGCGCTGTAGATTATTATTCTTTTCTTTTCCTCCGACAGGCCCGCTGGTGTGACGCCACGGTGGTCTCTCCCGTTCGGCCCGCCTCGCGGGTGCTCGCGCGGCGGGCGTTCCAGGTTGACCCCGCGCGCGCCGGCGTGCTATTGAGCAGAATCGTCGTACGGCACGGATCCACGCCGCCGACCACCACCCGGCGCCGCCACGGCCGGCGGTGATCGTTGGCGGCAGGAGGACACGGAGAGCCGTGAGGCCCAGACATCTCATCGTCGCGCTCGTGCTCCTCGGCAGCTTCGTGCTGGACGCTCCGGCCCGGCACGCCCGCGGCATCGTGGTCGATCTCGTCCCCAAGTGGCTCCCGCACCTGCTCGCGCACGGCGCTGAACCGGTGACGCTCGCCGCGGCGCTGGGCGGCCTGCTCGTCGTCACTCTCGCCGTACGCGACTCGCGGTTCAACCGTGCAGCGACCGCCCTCGTCACCGCGCTCGCCGCCACCGCGGTCTCGGTGCTGGCGCTGAAGTGGCTGGCCAGTCGCGGGCCGGACGGCATCTTCCACGGCTTCGGCACCGGAGACAACGGGATCATGTTCCCCTCGGGCCACGCCGCCGTGGCGTTCGCGGTGTTCGAGGTCGTCGCCGCCGCGTGGCACAGGGCGCGATGGGCGGCGGGCGCGGTCGCGCTCGGGGTTGCGTTCGCGTGCGCGATGCTGATCCACTTCCTCTCGGACGTCGTGGCGGGGGCCATGATCGGCGATCTGATCGGTCGCCTCACCGCCGCCTGGGCGTTGCGAGCCGGGTTGTTGGCACCGGCTCCCGGCCCCGACCCACCGCCGGCCTCGGATCCGCCTACGGCGTCCCCGGACTGCTGAAGACACTCAGACGACAGCGGCGGCGCCGGCGATGGAGGGTGATTGCCGCGCCGCTCGGCCGGCAGGCGTTCGGACCCGTTTCCCCCGGGACGGCGACGGCGGCCGTGCTGCGGCCGCCGTCGCGCTCACGCCTCCGGGCACCCGGCGGCCCGACCCGCCTCACTTACCCATCTTGCCGCCGTGGAGCAGCACCTGCGCCAGCGAGTCCACGTGCGCTTCGGGCACGTTGGCCTTCATGAACGTGGCCGAGATCATCTCGTTCAGCTCCTTGCCGCGCGCCTGGCGGGCCTCGTTGAACGCCTTGTCGACCTCGTCGAGCTTCGCCAGGGCCGAGAACACGATCCACGACGTGTTCGTTCTGCCCGCGCCGGAGTGCATCTCGGGCTCCGCCAGGCTGTAGCCGAGGATGACCCCGCCGTCGAGCAGCTTCTGGAAGGTGGGCGCGATGTACTGCTTAAACAGCTTGACCGCCGCCTTGCCCTCGCCGGGCTTGAACCTGTAGACGTGCCGCATCAGGTACTGGACGCCGCCACCCGCCGCCACGTAGAAGATCACGCGTCGGATTATCGACGACGCCTCCTTCTCGGGCTCGGTGTCGCTTAGCTCCGTCTCCAGCATTCCCTTCCTGGCGGCCTCCGTCATCGCCTTGCGGTCCTCGTGAAACGCCTTCTCGAGCTTCCCCATCGCCGCCGAGTCGGCCGCGGTGACGTAGTAGAAGCACGACTCCCCCCGGCGGGCCGATCATCTGGCAGGCCAGCCCCCAGGAACCGATCGTGCCGTTCGCGACCAGCTTGTCGAGGACCGGCTTGTCGTACTTCTCGGCCGCGCTCTTGAGATCCATCGTCTTGCCGGGCTTCACCTGCACGTTGCTCATCCAGGTCAGCGGCCTGTCCGTCTCCTGGGCCGCGGCTGGGATCGCGATAGTGACCGGGGCGGTTGCCGCCACACATGCCAAGAGAGCATTGTGATACCGCATCGGTTCCCCTTTCCGGTCGGCCTTCGTCGCCGTCCATTTGAGGTTGAAACCACGTATCGCAAAGAAGATAAGGTTTGTCAATGGGAGCTGCTGCCGTACCGTCGGTCGTCCGGTAGTGGCAAGGCCATGGGCGGTTCCCGACGCCCAGCCGGGGGGCAGCCGCAGGTGAAGTGGGCGGTCACCGCGCCCGCAGGCGGCAACCCGCGTCCAGACGGCGCCGTAGAACGCATCGGAGTCGGGGAGCCCGCCCCCGCCTCGCCGGCGCCCCGTCCGAAGCCCACGTGATCCGAGCTCTTCCGGCGTCGCTCTTCGTGCTCGCCGCCGCAGCGCCTGTCGCGGCCGCGCCCCCCGAACCAGCCCCGAGCGGCGACGACGACGCGATCGAGAAGGCGATCCACGCCTCGATTGGGTGGGCGCTCACCAAGGACAGGGCGCTGCTCGAGAGCCTCCTCGCGCACGACGAGGCGCTCTTCAATTTCCATCCGGACGCGGCAACGACGGTCGTCGGCTGGGACTCAATGGCCAGGCTGTTCACGTTCTGGATGGACCCGAGGTCCAAGGCGACCAGCTACGACACCCGCGACCTGCGGGTCAACCTCTCCTGCTCCGGCGACGTGTCGCGGTTCTCGGCGATTCTCGACGACTGCGCCAGGCGGGGCAAACCCTCGTGCTGGAAGGACACCCGCTGGACCAGCGTGCTCGAGAAGCGCGACGGCAGGTGGGTCATCGTCCAGATGCACTTCTCGTTCGCGACCTCTCCGCGCGCCGCGGGGAGGACCAAGCCGACCGGCGAGGACGGGTAGCCCGACCACCGCGGAGACCGGGCGCCCCAGCGGCCGGCCGCCCGGCCCGGCGGCCGGGGACGTCCCCGCCCCTGCGCCCGCCATCGCGACGTCTTGTCGGCACGTGCAAAGGCGGCCCCCCGGGCCGCACGCTCGCAATGTCTCCCCGGGGCACGGACAATAGCGCCCTGGCGAAGCAGGACGAGCCCAACACGCTCATCGACTCGATGGTTCGCCTTGACAAGGTGCGCCGCGGCGAGCGAGTGCTCGGCGGTATTTGCCCAAGCTCATGCGACGGCCCCGAAACGGGTGCCATCGGCCGCAACGGTCGCACAGCGTCCGCGCGGCCGCGCGTCGTCGCGGCGTCGCGACGGTCGCTCGGGGCGCGGGCGGCGGGCGTCCCTTCAGGGTTCGAGGTTCATCTTGCGCAGGAGGGCGGCAAAGCGCGGGTCGGCGCACAGAGGATCGCAGAACGGCATGGTGCTGATGACCGTGATGTTCGGGTCGCACTCGTCGACCGCCCGCTCCATCCAGAGAAACGCCTCGTCGATCTCTCCCAGACCAAGGTGGGTCCAAGCGCAGCACGTAGGCAGGACGTACGTCCGGGTAGCCATCGCCTGGAGCTGGAGGAGCAGCGAGCGGGCCTCGGCCGTGTGACCGCTCTGCCCCAGGGCCAACCCGAGCCAGCCCAGCGTGTACGGCGTGCCGCCGGAGCGCTCGACCGCCTGCCGTTGCGGCCCGATCGCTTCCTCAAGCCTCCCGCTGTCTCGCAGGATGATCCCCACCATCATCGGGTGAATGTAGTGCCCGGGAGCGGTCTCCTCACAGAGCTGCACCTCCTGCAAGGCCCTGCCGTAATCGCGCGCCATCCACAGGGCAATGCCGAGCCAGAGGCGCAGCTGGGAATTGAGCGGATCGAACTCCAGTGCGAACTCGAGCTGGGCGACCGCCTCGGGCAACCTGCCCTGCGGCAGCAGCACGGCCTGCACGTACCGAAACCTGACCACCGGCGACGACGGGTTCAGCTCGAGGGCGGCGGTCAGCTCGCGCTGGGCTTCAGGCCAGTCGTACTCCAGCACCGCGTGAAGGAGCCCCAGCAGGCCGTGCGTTTCGCCCAGGGTGGGGTCGAGCTCGACCGCTCTCAATGCGGCCCACAACCCTGCCGAAAAGGTTTCCCGCGGAGGACGACAACCGAGAAAACCTGTCCAGTAGCAGATCTCCGCGAGGCCATCGTACGGGAGCGCGGACCGCGGGTCGCGAGCGATGGCCTCTTCGTGACACGCTTTGGCCTTGGCGAAGCCCTCGGACGTCGCCCTGTGCATGGCGTGCCGGCCGAGACGGTACAGCTCGTAGGCCCGCACGTCCTCGGTCGGCTTGCTTCGGGTCCATCCGCGTGCACCGTGCGCGGGTAGCGCAGGGATGTGCGCGGCGAGGTCCTCGGCGATGCAGGTCTGAAGCGCGAACACCTCGCCCATCTCGGCGTCGTACCGCCCGGCAAAGACATGGGTCTGGTCGGAGACCTGGATCAGCTGCACGTTCATCTCGACCCTATCGCCGGTGCGGCGGACGCCGCCTTCCACAGCGTAGTCCACGCCAAGCTCACGTCCTATGTGGGCCACATCCTTGTCGCTGTGCTTGTAGTGCATGGCCGTTGTGCGGGCGATCACGGCGAGCGGCTCGGGCGCGACCTGGCACAGAGCCGTGATGATCTCGTCCGTCATCGCGTCACTGAAGTACTCCTCGGCCTGCTCGCCACCCGCGTTCGCGAACGGCAGCACGACGAGCCGCACCCGCCTTGGCGCCGCGGGCGTGAGCGTCTCGGCTGCCGAGGCGCTCACCAGGAACCGGTAGCCCCGCTTGGGCAACGTCTCGACGTACCGGGGCTGCTTCGCCGAGTCGCCGAGCGCCTCCCGCAGCCTGGCGATCGCCGTGTTGAGGTTGATCTCCACGTCGACGAGGGCATCGCCCGGCCACAGCCGCCGCTGCAGCTCCTCTCTGGTGACCACGTCCCCTGCGTGCTCGAGCAGGATCGACAACACCTCGAACACCTGCTCGCGCAGCCGGATCTTCACCCCCTGCCTTAAGAGGCAGCCGGCCTCCAGCTCCGCTTCGAACTCGCCGAAGCGGACGAACTTGGAAAGAGCGGGACTCTGCTGCATGTGACTCGCCTGCGTCCCCGGCCGGCCGCGGCGACTCGTCCGCCGCGAACAGCCACCCCACCAAACGCTCCGTCACAGGTGATCTTCCCCTACGGTAAGGATTAGGTCAGAAATAGTCAAGGCACTGTCTATGGTCAGGGCAAGGCTGGCGCCCTAGGTTGGTTTCACAATGCAGGCAGCACACGAAAACAGTCGGGAACGGCCCGCCACGCCGTCCGCGCCGGCCCAGCAAGGCCCCAACCGGCGGCGCAGCGAAACGCCGGCATGCTCGCCATCGGCGCGAGGCGCCACCGGGCCGGCCTGCGCGCCGGAGCTCGAGCGTTCTCCCCCCACGGCCGGCCTACGGGAGGCGAAAGACGCACGGCGCAGCTCACCTTCTCGAACACGCAACGGAGGGGATCATGATCACTCGCAGAAAGACCATCGTCATGGTTGCCGTCGCGGCCACGGTGACCGCGATCGCGCTCTTTGCGGCCACCGGCGCGTCCGCCGCCGACAACAAGGGGTACAAGCTCGAAGGTGTCTGGGTCGCGAAGGTCCAGGGGTCGCCGGTGCAGTGGACCTATACCTTGTCGCCGGACCCGTCGGGCCGACGAGCGGCCCTCGCGGGGTTCATCCAGGTGGGGGTGCGGCCTGTTCTTCTCGGGATCTTTCCCGACGCCGAGTTCTCCAGCCCGATCGTCGGCGAACTGGTGATTAGAGCGGACGGCGTAATTGTTTTCAACTCCGTCTGGTACGGGATGAAGACCGGCTTTCCCTTCGACCAGATCGTCTACATCGGCATGAACAGCGGCGAGTCCAGGCGCACCGCGGAGAACAAGGCCGAGGGCACGCACAACATCGCGTACTACGACCCCAGCTCGGATCAGGACGGGGACGGGCTTCCCGATCCGGGCGCGGTCCCGGTGCTGGTTCTCCCCGTGACGACGGTAGACACGCGGTTGTCGCTTTCACCGCCGTAAGCACACATGAACGGGCGGGCCGCCGGTGGGCCTTTTCGGCTCATCTCGCAAGCTCACGGGCTGACCACCGACGGCCTCGCTCCACCCGGGCGAGCCGCGCCTGCGAAGCCGAGGAAAGGAAGGAAGGCGTACGCGGCCCAAGCGTCCGGTGGTTGCAGCAGGTCCGCCGGCGCAGGAAAGAGTCGGGAACCGGAATAGGAGGCCGTCAATGAAGAGACTTGCGTTCGCAGCGGTGATCATGATGCTCGCAAGTTCGTGGGCGAGCGCGCAGTTCGTCCAGCAGGGTGACAAACTCGTCGGTGCGGGAGCCGTGGGGCAGGGACTCCAGGGTTCTTCCGTGGCACTCTCCGCCGACGGCAACACCGCGATCGTGGGGGGTGCGATCGACGCCAACTGGAAAGGCGCAGCCTGGGCGTTCACCCGCTCGGGCGGCGTGTGGACCCAGCAGGGCGCCAAGCTCGTCGGCAGCGGCGGGGGGCCCATCGACTGCCAGGGGGGCTCGGTCGCCATCTCGGCCGACGGCAACACGGCCATCGTTGCCGGTCTCTTCGGCGGCACCGTAGCCAACGGTGCGGCCTGGGTGTTCACCCGCTCGGGCGGGGTGTGGATAGAGCAGGGGCCGAAGCTCGTCGGCAGTGGCGCTGAGGTCACGCGGCCGTACGGTTTCTACAAAGGGATCTCCGTCGCCCTCTCCGCCGACGGCGACACGGCCGCCGTGGGCCAGGTCTTCGACGAGCCTCTCGGTGCGGCGTGGGTGTTCACCCGCGTCGGCGGGGTGTGGACGCAGCAGGGCACCAAGCTCGTCGGGACCGGCGTGGATGGTTCCTGGGCGGCATTGGGGTGGTCGATCGCTCTCTCTGCCGACGGGAACACGGCCATCGTCGGAGGTCCCGAGGACCACGAGCGTGACGGTGCAGCATGGGTGTTCGTCCGTTCCGGGACGGCCTGGACGCAGCAGGGTGGGAAGCTTGTCGGCACGGGGGCGATGAGCGGGGCAGGGCAGGGCAGCTCGGTCGCCCTCTCGGCGGACGGCAATACCGCCATAGTTGGAAGCTCAAGGGGCAATGCCGTATGGGTGTTCACGCGCTCGGGCGGCGTGTGGACGCAGCAGGGCGAGAAACTCGTCGGCACCAGCACTGCGGGGCCGACCCACCAAGAGGCCGTGGCCCTCTCAGGCGATGGTGATACCGCCATCGTGGGAGGGAACGACTACACCGGCGGGATCGCCGCCTGGGTGTTCACGCGCACAGGCGGCGTGTGGACGCAGTTGGGCGACAACTTCGTCGGTACGGGCGCTGTGGACCCGGCCCACCAAGGCGTCTCTGTGGCTCTCTCGTCCGATGGCACGACGGCCATCTTGGGCGGAGCCAGCGACAACGGCGGGGCCGGAGCGGCGTGGGTGTTCGTCCGCCAGGGCGGTCCCAGCGCCCTCTGGGTTCCGGTGGTGGCCCACACCGAAGGGAAGAAGGCCAGCCAGTGGCGCAGCGACGTCGGTCTGCTCAACCCTGGCACCGGCACGGCCAACGTCACGCTCACCTTCCACGGGCCCGATGGCCTCGTGACCAACACCACCTACGTACCCGCCGGTGCGCAGTCGGTCCTCGTCGACGTCGTCGCCCAGCTCGGCGCGAGCGGCCAAGGCGCGCTGGAGGTCTCGTCCGACCGGTCACTCAAGGTAACCTCGCGGACGTACCACCAGGCCTCCGCCGATGCGGCGTGTGACGCCAACGGCACCAAGGGGCAGAGCTACCCCTCACTCGCCGCCGGCGAAGGCCTCTCCCAGGGCCAGGCGGCGTGGCTGCCGCACCTGGCGGAGAACGCGGTCTATCGGACCAACATCGGCCTGGTCAACGTCGGCGCCGTGGAGGCCACGGCGAAGGTCGAGCTGTACGACGGGGCCGGCAGCCTGCTGGCGAGCTACGACGTGACGCTGCCCCCCGGGCAATGGAGTCAGAAGACGAAACCGTTCGCGAGCATGGCCGGGCAGACGGCGCTGGATCACGGCTATGCCAGGGTGGCGGTGACGTCGGGTGCCGGGGTGGTCGCGTTCGCCTCGGTGATCGACAACCTCACCAACGACCCGACCACGATCACGATGCAGCGGTAGCCGGCGGACCCGGGCGGCGCGGAGCGGGGCCATACTCCCCGCTCCCGCCGTGCCTCATCGTTCGGGAGCGAAGCCCGCGCCGACAACGCGGGCTTCGCTCTGTCATCCCGGACCGGGCTGCGAGGGGGTGCTCTCGGGCCGGCGGATCCCGCTGCGCCCCACTGCGGCTACACTCTCGCCATGGCGAAGCAGGACGAACCCAACAAGGTCATCTACTCGATGGTGGGCGTCGGCAAGGTGCACGGCACCAAGCAGGTGCTCAAGGACATCTACCTCGGCTACTTCTACGGCGCCAAGATCGGCGTCATCGGCCTCAACGGCGCGGGCAAGAGCACGCTGCTGCGCATCATGGCCGGCGTCGAGAAGGAGTTCATCGGCGAGGTCGCGATCTCCCCCGGCTACTCGGTCGGCTTCCTCGAGCAGGAGCCGAAGCTCGACCCGGGCAAGACCGTCCTCGAGGTCGTCAAGGAGGGCGCGGCCGAGACCGTCGCGCTGCTCGCCGAGTTCGAGGCGATCTCCGACAAGTTCGCCGAACCGATGGAGCCCGACCAGATG
>JAJXUY010000030.1 GCA_021782525.1 Acidobacteriota bacterium
ATTTGAACCCGCGACTTTCAGCTTGGGAAGCTGACACTCTACCAGCTGAGTTATGCCCGCTCACGCCCGGATGGGCGCGATGAAAGTACCGTGGGGTCGCCGGGCTGTCAAGGCCGCCCGCCCGCCGTGGCTCCAGCGGCCTTGCGGCTGGGCCCCGGAAACCCTACGATGCCGTTGCACACTGGAGGGGACGATGAGAATGCCCGTGATCGGTGCGCTGATGGTGCTGCTCGCCGCGACCGCGGCGGCCACGGAGAAGCACGAGGTGATCGAGAAGTCGTACCCCTCCTCGGCCGGGAAGGTCGTTCTCGTGGACGCGGGGCCGCTCGATCTGGCCGTGCGCGCCTCCGATATCTCCGACATCCGCCTCAAGGTGGACATCGTTGTGGACTCCCTCACCGAGGCCAAGGCCGAGGCGTGGCTCGCGGCGCATCGCCCCACGATCGATGACAAGGACGGGGAGCTGCGGATCACCGCCCCGGACCCCGGCGGGCTGAGCCTGCTCAAAGGCGTGCTCGTGACCCGCGCCCGGATCGAGCTCACCCTGCCCCCGAACGTCCGGCCCGACCTCACCACCTCCTCGGGCTCCCTGCGCGTGGACGGCGAGTTCCCCGAGGTGCGCCCGCTCCGCCTGCGCACCGCGGGCGGCGATAGCGAGCTGACCGGCTGGGCGCCGGAGATCGAGGCGCGCTCCACGTCGGGGGACATCACGCTGCGCGCCAGCCGGGCGATCGAGTCGCTCATGGTCCGCACGGCCGGCGGCTCGGTCGAGCTCTCCGGCGGCGCCCGCAACCTGCACTGCGACACCTCGAGCGGCGACGTCCACATGTCGGGGCTGCTGGGGCCGGCCGTGATCTCGACGACATCGGGGAACGTCGTCGCCCGCTTCGATGCCCTGTTGCCGGCCGACGTCGTGCGCGTCACGACCACCTCGGGCCGGGTCCGCGTCACGCTGCCGCCGGGCTCCCAACCGGGGGGCGAGCTGATCACGAGCCGGGGCGAGATCCGCTCCTCGTTCGCCGGTGTCACCGACCCGAAGACGCCGCGGCTCGACCTGTCGGGCAAAGGGCCGATGGTGTATATCACGACGACCTCGTCCCGCATCGAGCTCTACTGAGGCCCGGCCGGGTAGTGTCCTAATTTGAAGAAAGGTGAGGAAACATGAGTGACAGCGACGGTTTCAAGAGAATTGAAAGTGAGCTTGCTCGGGTGTCGGCTAGGCTGAGGGAAGAAGCGGGGGCGGCGGGGCTCTACTGCCAACTCTACGCGGCGCAGCAGGCGCTCGCGTGGGCGTTAGACCCAGAGCTTGCCGCCGCCCCCCTAGGCGTGATCGTTACAGGTCGAGTTCAGCCGCTTACGGACACTCAGGAAGGCTCAGGAGGTTGTTCGGATGCTCTCCGTCAGCCTCTGTCTTCAGGTATTTGTGCCCCGTCGCGCTCACGGCGATGACGACCCAGACCGACTTGCCGGCTACACTGACCCAGAAGCGCCAGCGCCGGTCTTCGATGCCCTTGATTGCTTCATCAAGAGTGAGCTTCCACCGTTTGCCGTCGGGGTTTACGCCGCCTACATGAGAAATGCGCTCGTGGGCACTGGTGCGGTTGGTCTTGTTGATGCACTGGATGCGGATGTTGCTTGCCATTATGTCGTGTTTCCTTCACCGGTGGCGCACAAATCTCCCTTGACCCGTGGGACCGCCGGATGTACATTGTCTGTTGTAGACAGGCAGCAGTCAGGTATAGACCTGTAAGGCTGCCAGGTAGCCACCACGGCCTCCGCTCCGGGCACTCCGCCAAGAGACATCCGGAGCGGGGTCTTCGTTTTTCTGCCCCCTGTGCCGGTGACAGCAGCGAGCGCAGGGGGCTGGTGCTCTCCTCATGGGGGCTCTCCCTTACTGGTGTCACTCACGATTGCGGCGCGGACCGCATCAAGCGGCGATTCAACGGGAGGGATGCCGAGAACCGCGTAGACCTTGCGTTTTGGTGTTCCGGCAACCGGAGCTGACCATGCGTACGCGACTGTCGCTTTCTGGTGCCCTTGGAGGGTAAAGACATGGACCACGCCATCCCACACCACAGCACCGTGAAACCGTTCTACAACCCTCACGGCTTCGTGAAGTCTCGCCTTGCAGCAGTGCAGGCGTTCCACGGCCTCGCGGAGTGCGGCTGGGTCTTCCTGCACTAGGACTCCCTCTTCGGCTCCATCACCGGTGGCTTCATGGCTTCGATGACCGCCATCATCCGTCTCCAGTCCTCCTCGGTAAGTGGACTCGGCATCCGAATCAGCGCGGAGATCGGCCCAGGGATGGAGAATTGGATCTCTTGCGTGGAAATAGCTGGCTCCACAGACTTTGCGGGCGCTGGAAACATGTTCCCACCGAACAAGCTCGGGAAAGCCGCTCCCTGAGTCTTGCCCTTCTCACCCGCCAATTTATCACCTGTTGGTTGAGATGGCAACTCTGGCCTGGTCAATCCCGCAAAACTGATCGTTCGGCGAAATTCGGTGATAAGCCCATCGGCGCCGGTGGTAGTGAAGGGCGGGACACGTTCGCGAGTCAGATGCCACCGGAGGTCGCCGTCTGATGGTAGGCTCCCATCGTACTTCTCCCACAACTCCTGGTGGATCGAAGGTTTGAGCGCCGCCTCTCTCACGCGCTCCTGTTTGAGAATGGAGCCTTCCCGGTTGTCTAACAAGATATCGATGGCCAGGGCCGAGAGCCTGACCTTGTGCCCGGTCACGTCAAGCAGCCCGAACTTCTTCAAGGCTGCGAGCGCCACGGCGGCTGGACCGGTCTTGGGTCTCATACCCCAGTGCTGCCAGACCACATCAGCGACAGTGTCGTGCTGCCCCGTCTTCTCGAGGATGATCCGGGCCAAGTCGATCGCCCTCTCGAGGTCAACGCCGGGATAGCTCGGGCTCCTCTCTTTAGGCTTCTTGGTTCGTTGCGGTTCTTCTGGCATTGCCAACACCTCCTATCGGTGTTAGATTTGCAGGGCGGATGGCCGGGGAATCGAACCCTCCGCTGCGCGAACAGCGGCCTCCTAGCTGTAGGGGCAGGCACCGGAACCATCCAGTAACGGCCATCCGCTTCTTCACACCCCCACACTAATCCCTCATCTCTAGTTTGTCAAGTGGTGGTCGTTTGTCGATCGCTCATCCCTGGTATTGACAAAACAACTTATAGCGGTTATATGTGAGACATGGCGAACCTCCTAATCCGGCAGAAGCAGGAAGCAGTTCTCCGTTGCCTCGTTGACGGTGCCTCGATCCGGGCCACAGAGAGGATCACCGAGGTTCACCGCGACACCATCCTCAGGCTGATGGTCCGGGCGGGCGAGGGGTGCGAACGCCTCATGAACGAGACGATGCGCGACCTGCCCTGCCACCGTATCGAGGTTGACGAGCTGTGGGCCTACGTGGGGAAGAAGCAGCGGCACGTACGGCCAATCGACAATCCAGACCTGGTAGGAGACTTTTGGACGTTCGTCGCCCTGGACCCCGAGACCAAGTTAGTCCCGACCTACCTAGTGGGAAAGCGCACGGCAGAGAACGCCGTGGCGTTCATGGTCGACCTCTCGTCGCGGCTGGCCAACCGGGTGCAGCTCTCCTCTGATGCGCTGAACGCCTATGTGGAGGCTGTGGAGACGGCCTTCGGCGCCGACGTGGACTATGGGCAGATCGTAAAATCGTACGAAGCAGAGCCCATCGGGGCAGGTAGGTACTCTCCCCCGCGTGTCGTGGCCACCGAGCGGGCCGCGATGATGGGGAACCCGGTGCGGGCCAACATCTGCACGAGCCATGTGGAGCGGCAGAACCTCACCGTCAGGATGAACATGAGGCGTTTCACCCGGCTGACAAACGCCTTCTCAAAGAAGGCGGACAACCTCCGGGCCGCCGTGGCCCTGCACTTCGCCACCTACAACTTCGTGCGGGTTCACAGGACCCTCGGCACGACCCCGGCGATGGCAGCGGGTGTGGCAAGGAATGTGTGGGACATGACAACCCTGCTAGATGCGACGGCGCCATGAACGAACCCCAGAGAAAAAGACAGCCCCAGCTAACGCCAGGGCCGTCGGGCCAGGGATGCTATCCCTGGGGTTGTAGTCGCAGGTATACTGAGGCGCCAATGACGGATTGTCAAGAGGTCATATAATGCAAACACGCACAATGGTTTACATCGACGGGTTCAATCTCTACTTCGGGATGAGAGACAGCGGATGGAAGCGGTACTACTGGATGGACATAGGGCGCTTCGGGCGGAGCCTTGTGACTGGCAACCACGAGGCGGTCGGGGTTAAGTATTTCACCGCCAGGGTGGCCGCACCCCCGGACCAAGTTGCCCGCCAGGGGACCTTTCTTGAGGCCAACCAAGTTGTTGGCGGATGCACCATGTTCTTCGGACGCTATCAGCAAGACCCCTATACGTGCAGGCATTGCGGGACAAGATCTGTCGCGCCACACGAGAAGGCCACCGATGTCTTCCTTGCAGTTGAAGTACTCACGGATGCTGTCAATGACTCATTCGACCGAGCGGTCCTCGTTTGCGCCGATGCAGACTATGCCCCAGTCATCAGGCGGGTTCGGGAACTCTTCCCCGAGAAGGTCGTAGTCATCGGCGAGCCACCCATGCGAAGGTCAAGCGAGCTCCGCCGCACCGCGAATGCGAGCTTTCGAGTCTCGGAGGAGACGCTGAGACGGTCACAACTCCCGGACTCAGTCACCAAGCAGGATGGCTTCGTTCTTCGCCGACCCGAACGGTGGTACAAGAACGTACCGCCGAGGCCACGCCCGGCAAATTAGGACACTACCCCCGGCCGGCCGTCCTTGTCCGGGTCGTGGACCCGTGGTAGACTCCCGCTCCCGACGGGTGGGGCCGTAGCTCAGTTGGGAGAGCGCTAGAATCGCACTCTAGAGGTCGGGAGTTCGAACCTCCTCGGCTCCACCAACCGATTTCAACTCCTCACGGGCCGCCGCGAGCGGCCCGTCGGCTTGACGGCCGCCACGGCTCCGGGTCGGTCGTGCTTGGAGCCTGTCGCGCATAGACTCCGGCTGCGGCTCGCGCTGGCATCCCGCCGGCTGCGTTGGCCGGCGCGAAATGTCCTCGACGTAGGCTACAGCTACGTCTGCGGGCATTTCGCTTGTCCGCCTTGCCACCGGGCGCCATCGCGACCCTCGCTTTCGTCGCTATGCGCGACAAGCTCCTAGGTGCGACCGTGCGCCTCGGGAGGCGTCGCGCTCTCGGCGGCGCTCGCCGCGGCCGGGCGCCCACCCGGCGTGTACTCGAGCACGGCGCCGCGGATGACTTCCCGCGGCTCGAGATGGCCGAAGTCGTAGCGGAACGCCTCGTGTCCCCCCTGGCGCGCCGCCGTCACGCCGACCAGGCGGAAGAACCCGTCGCCGTAGCGGATCACCTGGTGAGGCGCCCACGGCTTGCGCCGGCTGGCGAGCACGGTCAGCGCCACCGGGGAGCCCTCCCAGGCGATCACCTCGTCGGGGCGCTCGGGCCCCAGCCGCCTCGTCAGCCGCGCGCGCTCGCGGCCCCGCCTCGCCGCCTCGAGGGCGCGCCAAGGCAGCACGACCAGCGCGATCCCGAGCATCCGCTGCGAGAACGCGGCGTCGAGCGCGCGCACGATCCCCTCACCGAAGCAGTACACCGCCAGCCACGCGACCGGCGTCAGCAGATAGCTCAGGTACCCGAGCGCCCCCACCCCGAAGAAGTCGCCGTAGGTGAGCGTGGGCCGATGCACCACGTACGTCCAGCCGGCCCCCCGGTTGAAGCCGGCGACGTAGCGCAGGAGCCCCACCACGAACAGCGCCGCCGAGGCGAGCGCCTCCACCCAGCCGGCGACGACGTGCGCCGCCGGCGAGGCGTACTCGGCCACCCATCCATCCCGCTTCGCCCGCTCGGGGATGGCGCTCACCACCAGAGAGGCGAGCGTGAACTCGACCGAGCCCCGAAAACCACGTGTCGCCGAAGGCACGCCGCCTGTATACGCGTCGCGCTCGCGCCGGTCAAACCGGGGCTCGGGGCTCGGGGCTCGGGGTTCGGGGCTCGGAGAAACGACGAGGCGGGTCGTGGGTGGCCGGAACGTGCAGGCAGTCGGGCTGAGGAGCAGATTAGAGAAAGACCATTTTGACGCCCCTCTGCTCCCCTGCTCCTCTGCCCGTCGTTCCTTTGCCCTTTACCCTCTTCCCTTTGACGCCTCTCCCTCTGCACTCTTCACTCCGAGCTCCTCACTCCCGTGCTCCCTCGACACGAGGTCTACACCCCCGAGCGGTTCTCGTACGCCGGGCGGTGCGGCGCCACCGGCGGGTGCTCCTCGAGCAGGCGCGTGACCTCCTCGATCGCCCGGTCGAGCTGCGGGTCGCCGCCGTCCCACATCTTCGCCGGATCGTCCACCACCCGGATGTCCGGGTCGACGCCGTGCCCCTCGACAATCCACTTCCCCTCGGTCGAGTAGATGCCGAACGTCGGCACCGTGACCGAGCCGCCGTCGATCAGAGGCGGGGCGCCCGAGATCCCGATCAGCCCGCCCCAGGTGCGCATCCCGACCAGCGGCCCGAGGTGCGCCATGCGGAAGTAGAGCGGGAACGCGTCGCCGCCGGAGCCGCTCCAGCCGTTGATGAGCATCACCTTCGGGCCCGGGATTGCGGCCGGCGGCCACTGCCAGTCCTTGCCGTCGCGCACGGCCCAGAAGTTGGTGATCGGGCGGTTGAGCAACTCGATGAAGCGGTCGGGAATCTGACCGCCGGAGTTGAACCGCTCGTCGACGATCAGGCCGTCCTTGCCGAGCTGGCCCATGAACTGGCGGTACAGTTCGTCCTGCCCGCCCCTGCCGGTGTCGGGCACGTAGATGTAGCCGACCCGCCCGCCGGTCGCCTTCTCGACCTTCATCCGGTTGGCGTCGATCCACGCCAGGTTGCGCAGCCGGGCCTCGCTCTTCATCGTCTTGACGAGCACCTGCCTGGCCCCGACCGTGGTCGGCTTGTCGTTGACGGTGAGCATCACGTCGTCGTCCGCCAGGCCGTCGAACGCCGCCCAGGGATCCTGCCTGACGTCCACCGGCGCACCGTTGACCGCGAGCAGGTAATCGCCTTCCTTGACGTTCACGCCGGGCGCGCCCAGCGGCGAGCGGTCCTCGACGTCCCACGGCGCCCCGTGGTAGATCTTCGTGATCCTGTACGCCCCGTTCTCGAGCGCGAAGTCCGCCCCCAGCATCCCGACGCCACGCCGTGCCGGCTTCTCGACGTCGCCGCCGCCGCGGTACGTGTGCGACGAGTTGAGCTCGGCGATGAGCTCGCCGATGACGAAGTTCACGTCGTCGCGGGTCACGCAGGCGTCGAGCAGCGCGCCGTACCGGGTGCGCATCGCGTTCCAGTCGACGCCGTGCATCCCCGGGTCGTAGAAGAAGTCGCGCTCGAAGCGCCAGGCGTCGGTGAAGATCTGGCGCCACTCGGCGGCCGGGTCGACGGTCATCTCGAGCGTGTCGGTGGCGACCTTTTTGTCGAGCTTCTGGTCGGGCTTGGGGTCGACGAGCGCGAACGTCTTCTTGTCCACGACCAGGATCTTGCCGCCGCCGGCCGCGATCTCGAACGCGGTCGCCTCGGGCACCACCGTCTTCTCCTCGCGCTCCTTGAGGTCGTAGAAGACGACCGGGCTCTTCTCCTCGCCAGAGCCGGTGCGCGGCAGGCGGCGGTAGAAGAGCTTGCCGGAGAGCGCCTGCAAGTCGGCGTAACGGCCCGCCTTCGGCGGCAGGATCACGGCCCGCGCCTCGAACCCGGCCAGGTCGATCGCCACCGGTTGCGGCTTGGCCGGCTTCTCCGCCTTCGCATCGGCCTTCTCGGCCCCGGCCTTGTCGTCCTTTCCGGGCTCGGCCTTCTTGGCCTGGTCGTTCTTGGCCTCGTCCTTCTTCCCCTCCTCGACGTCGTTGCGCGGCGCCAGCGGCGACGGCACGTCGGCCCGCAGCGGCACGGCCATGAGGTTGTCGGTGTTGGCGTAGATCCAGGTCGCGTCGGTGCCGTACGCGGGATGGAAGGTGCGTCCGGACACGTAGTAGAGGTACTTGCCGTCGGGGTCGAACGCCGGGCTCGAGTCGTTGTAGAACCCGGAGGTCACCTGGTGGAGCGCGCTCTCCTTCGTGTCGTAGACGAAGATCGCTCCGCTCCGGTTGCCGAGGTCGCGCGCGAACGCCACCCAGCGCGAGTCGGCCGACCAGCTCGGCACGAAGCGCTCGAGCTCGCCCTCGAACATGTACAGGCCCTTGTCCATGCGCCTCACCGCGCCGGTCGCGACGTCGCACACGTCGATGTCCTGCGCCTGGTCGGCGAACACCACCTTGCTGGAGTCCGGCGACCAGAAGATGCGGTAGCGGAAGCCGGGCGGCAGCGCCGTGACGGTGCGCTCCTCGCCCGAGCCGTCGGCGTTGCGGACCGTGAGCTGGTACTCGCCGGAGCGGTCGCTCCAGTACGCGATCAGCTTGCCGTCCGGCGACCACGCCGGGAAACGCTCGGCGATCCCCGAACTGCGGGTCAGGTCGAACGTGGGCCCGTGCTCGGCCGGGACCGTGAACACGTCGCCGCGGGCTTCGAATGCGACCCGCTTGGCCGACGGCGAGACGCTGGCGTCCTCGATCAGGTCGGCGACCTTCTCGAGCCGCGGCTTCAGCGTCGCGCGGTCGGTTACCACCTCGACCTTCACCTCGCGCGTCTTCTCGGTGGCGAGGTCGAGGAGGTAGAGGCGGCCGCCGTTCTCGAACACGATGTCCTCGGGACCGACGGACGGGAAGTGGACGTCGTACTCCGTGAAGTTCGTCACCTCGCGCATCTGCCCACTGCGCGTGTCGTACGCCCAGATGTTGTTGCGCTTGTTGGCATCGCGATCGGAGAGGAAGTAGAGCGTCGTGCCGTGCCACATCGGTTGGCCGTAGTTGGCCTTGTCGTCGCCGACCTGGGTCGCGGCGTGGGTCGCGAGGTCGAAGAGCCAGATGCGGGACACCCACCCGCCGCGGTACCGCTTCCAGGTGCGGAAGTCCTGGCTGCTCGGCATGTAGGCGAGCGTCTTGCCGTCCGGCGAGACCTCACCGAACTCGCCGTACGGGACGGGGAGCTTCTCGGGGAGGCCGCCGTCGGCCGAGAGCTTGTAGAGCTGGTTGAAGCGCTGGCTGCCGCTGGCCATCGGCGAGGCCATGAGGATCCACTTCCCGTCCGGGTACCAGTTGACGACGCGGTCGGGCATCGGGTTGTGCGTCAGGCGCCTGGGCAGACCGCCGTCCGCCGGGATCACGTAGATGTCCTCGTTCCCGTCGTAGTCCCCGGTGAAGGCGATCGACTTCCCGTCCGGCGAGAAACGCGGGAACGACTCCTCGCCGGCCGGCGTCGACAGTCGCTGTGCGAGCCCGCCCAACTTCGGGGCGACCCAGACGTCGCCGGCATAGATGAACGCGATCTGCGTCGCCGAAACGGCGGGCTGCTGCATCAGCCGCGCGTCGACGGCGGCACGAGCGGGCACCACGGCCGACACCATCACAACGACGAACAGCAACGTGCGCAGGTTCCTCATCATCGTCCCTCCCTCGGAAAGGGCCGCGCGCGACCCTTGGAAACGGAGCCCCGCCCGGCGGACGCCGAGAGCAGGGCGGTGGCTTCTCTCACGGTTGCGGGGTGACGCCAGGGAATCGGTGCGGCCGCGCACGGGCACGTCAGCGCGCCGCGACGCTGGGGAGCAGAAACGCCAGCGGACGGCGCTGCAGCGCCGTCCCCACCACCGCCCCGATGCCGACCACGTTGGCGATAAACCACACGGCCGCACCCAGCACCGGGACCAGCGCGAGGCCGCACAGCACGACCAGCGCCACCCCCGCCCGCGCCGCCTCGCCGCGCACGGCGATCGGCAGGCGGCGTGCCACCGCCCCGCCCAGCAGCGAGGCCACCGCCACCACGCCGACCAGCTTGGCGAGGAGCAGCATCGCGACCGCGAGCAGCAGGCACGCCACCGCGACCGGCGATGCGGTCACGGCCATCGCCAGAACGACGGCGGCGAGCCACACCGCCAGCGCCAGCGCCCCGACCACCGGCGCCCGCCAGCGCTGCATTGCGAGCTGCGCGCCGACCGCGCGCACCCGGCCCGGGAAGACGAGCAGCAGGAGCGAACCGAGCACGACCCAGCCGCCGGCTCGCAGCAGCGCGAACCCCCACGCCGATGCGGCGTCGCCGCGGGCGATGCCGCGGTTCGGAGCCAGCGGCACGAGCGTCCACTCGGACGCGACGCGGCCGCTCACGGCCCCGGTCCCCGACGCCCGGCCCCCGAGCGCGACGACGTCGCCCCGAACCGAGCTGCCGGGCGCCAGCTCCACGTTGCCGCCGACCGCCACCACGTCGCCGACGACTTCTGAGGCGACGCGGACGTCGCCGAGGAGCACCACCACGGGCCCGGCGGTGGGCCGGTCCACGACCACGGTGCCGCCGAGCTGGGGCGCAGGCGCCGCGGCGAGCACGCCCGCCAGCAGCACCCCGATCACGGCCGCCCCCCGGACCGTGGACGCGCCGCGAGCGCGACGACCGCCCAGGCGCCGCCAGCGGCGGCCAGGGACAGCCAGACGAGGAACCAGACGCCGCCGGCCGCCGCGAGCGTCCGGATGGCGTCCGCGCCGCCCCGGGCCGCG
>JAJXUY010000031.1 GCA_021782525.1 Acidobacteriota bacterium
TTCCGGTGCGCCGGCTGCACGGGGTGGGCCCGGCGACCGAGCGCACCCTGGCGGCCATGGGGGGGGCGACGGTCGCCCAACTCCGCGTGGTCCCCTTGCGTGACCTGCTCGCGCGCTTTCACAGCCACGGCCGCACCTTGCACGAGTACGCCCACGGCAACGACGAACGGCCCGTGGAGCCGTTCCACGAGCGCAAGAGCCTGGGCACCGAGAACACGTACCGCCGCGACCTGTCCGTTCTCACGGCTATGGACGAGCAGCTCGACGCGATGGCCCGGGAGGTCGCCACCGGCCTGGTGCGACGCGACATCGCGGCGTGCACCGTGACGCTCAAGGTGCGTTACCCCGACTTCACCACCGTGACGCGCTCGCTCACGTTCCGAGTGCCCACGGCCGACTCGGGCAGGATCGGTTCGACCGCCAGGGGCCTGCTCCGCCGCACCGAGGCGGCCCGCAGAGGAGTACGTCTCCTCGGGGTTTCCGTTTCCACCCTGGTGCCGGCCACGATGCGGCAGCTCGAGCTGTTCGGCGACGCATAGCCTGGCCGCGTTTCGGTTGGCGCTCAGGCGATTCCTGCGTACGGCCCCCGCGGGCCGGGGGTGTTGCAGATACGGCCGCCCCTCGCCCGTCGCGTCCGGCCTCGTGGCAGATCGTGCTCGCCGCGGCCACTAGGTGGAATACGACTCAGTCTACGCAACGTTACCGCCGCCAGGGTTCCATCTCGCGAGTGCGTTGCCGGTCGTCCGGCAGCTCGCTCTAGCGACCACGGGAGGCGGCACATGCGTCATCAGGTGGCGTGGTTGGCTTTCGCGCCGTCCGCGGTTGTCGTTGCGGCGGTCTCGCTGCTGTGTGCGGTTCCGGCTCATGGCCAAATCGCGGGTCAGAACGTCAACATGGTGGCCGGCACGAAGTGGCCGGGGGGCGACCCGTTCCTGCAGCGGCAGAACGAGCCGTCGCTCGCGGTTTCGAGCCGGAACCCGCTGCACCTGCTGGCGGGCGCCAACGACTACCGGAGCGTGGACATTCCGAACCCCAACAGCCCCGACGAGACTGGAGACGCGTGGCTCGGGGTGTTCAAGTCGTTCGACGGCGGCCAGACGTGGCAGAGCACCCTGCTCCCGGGCTACCCGCAGGACCAGTCGGCGCTGGGCCTGTCGTTCCCGTTGAAGGGCTATTCGGCCGCCGCCGACCCCGTCGTCCGCGCCGGGACGAACGGGCTCTTCTACTACAGCGGCATCGCCTTCAATCGCGGGACGAACCTGGGGGCGGTGTTCGTCGCGACGTTCATCGACCTCGACAACAAGGAGAACGGCGACGTCACCCAGGGTCTCGACCCGATCAAGCTCGTCGGTGCGCGGGTCATCGACACCGGGACGGCCGGCCAGTTCCTCGACAAGCCGTGGGTGACTGCGGACCTGCCGCGGGCCGGCGCGGGGCCGTGCACCATCGCGGTGTCCCCGACGCAGACGTTCCCGGCGGGGAACGTCTACCTGGCGTACGCCAAGTTCACCGGCAGCACCAGCACGAAGCTCATGTTCACGCGATCGCTGGACTGCGGCGCGACCTGGGCCACCCCGGTCAAGCTCTCGCAAAGCAACTCCATCAACCAGGGGACCACGATCGCCGTTGACCCTCTCTCGGGGGCCGTCTACGTGGCGTGGCGGAGGTTCGCGACCAGCAGCCAGGGCGACGCGATCATGGTCGCCAAGTCCACCGACTTCGGCCAGACGTTCACGAAAGGCGTGGTCGCCGCGTCGATCGTCCCGTTCGATCAGGGGATGACGCCCACCTCGATCCGCACCGAGTCGCTGCCGACAATCGCGGTGTCGGTGGACGGCAGCAACACCAGCCGCGTCCACCTCGCGTGGGCGGCGCGGCCGGCGGCCGGCGCCGACGCGCGCATCTACCTCGCCACCTCGCCGGACGGGGTGAGCTGGTCCAGCCCGGCGCCGGTGGACAACGGCCCGTTGCTCGACGACTTCGGGAACAGCTTCACGCGCGGGCATCAGTTCATGCCGCAGCTCAGCTTCGCCGGCGGCCGGCTCATGCTCCTGTACTACGACACGCGCCTGGATCACACGCTCGGGCTGTTCTACCCCAACGAGCCGTTCCTGCCCGACGCCAGGGGGAGGTTCTACAGGGAGGACCGTGACCCGAGGGGCGAGCTGCTGACCGACCCCGCGAGCGTCCACACGCCGTACCTCGACGATGCAGGCCTCACGTCGTACCGCCACACGATCGACGTGCGCGTGGCGGAGGCGGTCCCATCATCCTCGCCGGCGTTCACGACCGCGCGTGTCTCCCAGGCCAGGTTCGGCACGCGTGGCGACGAGAGCGGCACCATCCAGTTCCTCCAGCAGCTTCAGGTCGACCCCCCCAACCTGCCGCTCTTCGTGCAGGGCCATGACCCGTTCATGGGCGACTACATCGATATCGCGGGCCCGGTCTTCCTGCCCCCGGCGGCGTCCGGCGGTGCGTGGACCTACAACCTCGCCGCGAGCGCGTCCCCGGTGTTCTACGCGACGTGGACGACCAACCAGGATGTCCGCCCGCCGCTCGACGGCGACTGGACCCACTACACGCCGGTCGGAGGGGGTGGCACCAGCGTTTACGATCCGACGCAGACCACGCCCACCTGCACTCCGGGTCAGGAGGGGATGCGCAACCAGAACATCTACTGCGCGCGGATCACCCAGGGGCTGGAGGTCTCTTCCCCGCAGAACGCCAAACCCCTGTCCACCACCCTGACCCGGGCGTTCGTCGTCCTGGTGCGGAACGCCACCACCTCGAGCAGGAGCTTCCAGTTGGCGATCGCCAACCAGCCCGCCGGCGGCAAGGCGTCGTTCCTGCTCCACCCCACGGCCACCGACCCGGACCCCCTGACCACGCTCGACGTCACCATCCCCGCCCGTTCGGGCATCGCCCGCTCGCTGTTCGCCACCTCGACGAACCCCGTGGCGACCATCACGGTCAACGTCACGGAGGTCGACTCGGCCGGGAGCCCGATCCCCGGCGGCCTGGCGGGCTTCGTGGTCCTCAACCCCGACGGGACGGTGGCCCCGCTCGCGAACCCGGATGGCGTCACCGGTTCCAACACCGACATCAACCAGATCGAGATCTACACCCCGGACGTCTCCAACCCGGACGTCTCCAACCCCAATGCGCCTAACCCGGACGTGTCCAATCCGGATGTGTCCAACCCGGACGTCTCGAACCCCGACGTCTCCAACCCCGACGTCTCCAACCCCGACATCTCCAACCTCGCGGTGTCCAACCCCGACGTGTCGAACTCGAACGTGGCGAACCCCGATGTCTCCAACCCCGACGTCTCGAACCCGGACGTCTCCAACCAGTCGGTCTCGGACGCGACGTACGTGGTCGAGAACACCGGCAACACGTCGGCGTCGTACCACGTCAAGCTAGTGGGCAGCGCGCCCGCGAGTGCGCATCTGCAGCTGATCGTCTCGACAACCTACCAGACGCCGATCAGCGTCAACTGCCAGCTTCTGCAACAGCAGCAGAACAGCGTGGTCGCCAACATCGTCAATCCGGTCATCGAGGATGCCTCCAACCTGACCGACCCCGACATCACGGACCCCAGCGCGTCCAACGCCACGTTCTACCTCCGGCCCGGCGAGACGGCGCTGGTCACCCTGCGCGGCACCGTGGACACGACGACGATGCGGAACGTGGTCACCCAGGTGGTCCCGGTCCTGATCCCGCACGCCTCGCTCACCTACGCCGCGCCGCTGTTCGTCACGATCAGCGCGCTCCCCGACGCCACCTTCGGGAGCCCGTACAGCCAGACCCTGGCCGCGATCGGCGGCACCGCCCCGTACACCTGGGGGATCGTCTCCGGCTCGCTGCCCGCCGGCCTCGCCCTCGATGCTGGCACCGGGCAGATCAGCGGCACGCCCACATCGCCGGGAAGCTCGAGCTTCACGGTGCAGGTCACCGATTCCGGCTCTCCGGTCGGCTCGACCACGAGAAGCCTGACCCTCACCGCCGATAAGAGCCCGACGACGACCGCTGTAGCCTCCTCTGCAAACCCGTCGGCGACCGGGCAGCCGGTGACGTTCACGGTGACCGTTGCGGCGACGGCGCCGGCGCAAGGGACGCCCACCGGCACGGTGACGTTGTCGGACGGCTCCACGGCGCTCGCAACCGCGGCCCTTGCCGGCGGCGCCGCTTCCTTCGGGCCGTTCACCCCGGGCGTCGGGACACACCCCATCACCGCGCGGTACGGCGGCGACGCCGACTTCCTGCTCGGTGTGTCGCCGGTTTTGAATCAGGTCGTCAACAAGGCCGCCACCGCGACAGCCCTCGGCGTGTCGCCTAACCCGTCGGTCGTCGGCCAGACCCTCACCCTGGTCGCGGGCGTGACCGTGATCTCACCCGGGTCCGGTTCCCCCACCGGCACCGTCACCTTCACCGACGGCTCGGCGCTCCTCGGTACGGCGCCGCTGGTGGCCGGGCAGGCGTCGCTCAACGTGGTTGCGCCGAGCGCAGGGGCGCAGCCGATCGTCGCGAGCTATGGCGGCGACGCGAGCTTCGCCGCCAGCACCTCGAACTCGGTCGCGGAGACCGTGGACAGGGCCGCTTCGGCGACCACGCTCGCGGTCTCGCCGGACCCCTCAACGGCCGGCCAGACGGTGACCTTCACCGCGGCGGTCAGCGCGGTGGCGCCGGGGGCGGGGACGCCGACCGGGGCGGTGGCGTTCCGCGACGGTGCCACGCTGCTGGCCACGGTCCCGCTCGTCGGCGGGCAGGCCTCGTTCGTCACCTCGACGCTGGCCGCCGGGAGTCACTCGATCACGGCGGCGTACGGAGGGGACGGGAACTTCCTCCCCAGCTCCTCGGGCGCCGTGATCCAGGCCGTCACCTACACGTTCACGGGGTTCCTGTCGCCACTGACCGCGGCCGGCACGATCTCGAGCCCGACGGTCTCCGGCTCGGCCAACCTCGGCAACGCGATCCCGATCAAGTGGCAGCTCCAAGACGGCGCCGGGAACTACGTCACCAGCCTGGCCACCACGCGGTCGCTGGTCGCCGTGCTGAACGTCGGCTGCCCGGGCACGCCGGGCACCCAGTCGGTCGTGCTCTACGCGCCGACCAGCGGGGCGACCGGCGGCAGCACGTTCCGCTACGACTCGAGCAACAACCAGTTCATCTTCAACTGGGATACGGGCTCGGTCAGCGGCACGGGGGCGGGGTGCTATACGGTCGTGCTGCAGCTCGCCGACGGCAGTGCCGCCAAGGCGACGATCGTCCAGCTGCAGTAGGTGCGGTGATGAGGGTCCCGGGCGCCGCCGAAACCGGTGATCGGAGACCTGGCTCTCAGTGAGCGCCGAGGCGACGGCGGGCGTCCGCGACCAGGGGGTCCGCGGCGCCGTTTCCCCGCATCGCCAGGAACACCCTGAAGGAATCGGCGGCGGCGGGGCTCCCGAGCCCGGCCTGGGCGCGCGCCAGGTAGTACTCGGCCGGCGGGAAGTACCGGTAGCTCGGTACGTCGTCGAGGAAGATGGCGGTGGCCTCGCCGCGCCGCCTGACGCAGGCGTCGAGTTCGGTGTCGGCCTCGGTAAAGGCGCCGAGCTCCAAGTACGCCCGGCCGAGATCGAGGCGCCCGAGCCAGGTGTCGGCGATCCCCTTGGCGGCCTCGAACTCCTGGACCGCCTCGCGCGGCTGGCCCCGCCGCAGCTCGACCTCGCCCTGGATCAGGTGGGCGTACGCCTGCGGGTCGGGCTCCAGGCGGGAGGCGAGCTCGTGCGCGATCTCCAGCGCGCGCGCCTCACGGTCCGCCTCCAGGTAGACGCGGGCGGCGGGGACCAACACGTTCTCCCCCGTGCTCGCGGCCACCGCGCGCTCGGCGGTCGCGACCGCCGCCGCGGTCTCGCCGGACGCGAGCTGTGCGCTCGCCAGCGCGGCCATCTTGACGGCCGCGGCCTCAGCTCTCTTGTCCCCGAGGTCGGCAACGATCCCCTTGGTGAGGATCGGCACCGCGTCCTTGGCTCTCCCCTCGAACAACTCGAGATCGGCGAGGCCGATCGACGCGAGGGAGGCTCCGCGAGCGCTCACGGTCGCGAGCTTGCCCCAGCTGGTCGCCGCTTCATCCCTCGCGCCGGTGGCGAGCTGCGAGAGCGCCAGGGCCACGTACGCCTTCGCGTACGACGGGTTGAGGCCGAGGACCGTGCGGGCCTCCCGGATCGCCGTCGGAAAGTCGCCGGCGTACATGGCGTACAGCGCGACGTTGTCGCGTTGCAGGACGTTCTTCGGGTAGATCTCGATCGCCTTCCGCCCCTCCTCCAGCGCGCTCGCCATCTCCCGCCGGTAGAAGTGCGCGAGGGCGAGGTTTGCAATCCCGGCGGTGTCGGCGGGGTAGAGTCGGACCAGTTGGTGGAACTCGTCGAGGGCCTTGCCCGGCTCGCGCATGACCAGGTAGTAGGCGCCGCGCGTGCGGTACTTCTCGCGCTCGCTCATCCCGTCGATGTGCGCCATCGCCTTCTCGAACGCCGTCTTCGCCTCGTCCTTGCGCCCCTCGTTGCTGTACACGACCGCCAGCCCCGCCCAGGCGCGGCCTAGCGAAGGGTCGATCTCGACGGCACGCGAGTAGTGTCGTATCGCGTCATCCCACTTGGCGTCCCACTGGAACTGCTGCGCCATGGCGTACTCGTGGGCGGCGTCCAGGGAGTTGGCGGAAAAGGTCTCGGCGGCCGCGATCTGGGTTGACTCGGGCGTGGTGTCACCGAGGGCGCCGCGCACCCGAGCGGCGAGCCTCGCGGTCGCGGCGAGCGCTTTGTCCTTGGCGTCGAAAGCCACATCGGAAGAGGTGATCGCCTTTCCCGTGACGCCGTCGATCGCCCGCACGGAGACGACGTAGTCGCCTCCCCGGCGGTCGATGGAGCCCACGGTGACGACGTCGATCCCCTCGCGGAGGGCAACCAGCCGCGCCAGCCCCTCGGTGAGGCCGGTCGCCCCGGGCCGCAGCTGCGCGGCCACCCTTTCGGCCTGGGCGCGGCTGTAGGTGGTGATGAACGGCGCCCCTTCCAGGGATACGCCGAACGCCGGCTCGAGTGTGCCGTCGAAGACCGGATCGCCGGTGGTGTTCTCGAAGTCGGCCACCAGCACCGACACCGGCTTGCGTGCGGCGGCCGCCGCCGGTGTCCTCGACCGCGCCACCAACCAGCCGGCCAGCACCAGCAGGCCCGCCGCCGCCGCGACGCCGAGACGGCCGAGCAGGCGGCTCCTCCGCTTCATCACGTAGAGGATGGAGGTGCTGGCCTTGCCCGCTTCGAGGTCGCCGAGGATCTCGCTGACCGACTGGTAGCGGGCGGCGGGGTCCGTGGCCATGCAGCGCTCGAGGATCTTGCGCAGGTGGGGGGGGAAGTCGGGGTTGGCCTCGGAAACCGGGCGCGGCGGCCGATGCAGGCGCTGGATCATGACCTGATACGCCGTGCCCGTGCTGAACGGCACCTTGCCCGTCGCCATCTCGTAGAGGATGATCCCCAGCGAGTAGATGTCCGAGCGGTGGTCGGCCTCCTCGCCCCTGACCTGCTCGGGGGACATGTAGAACGGCGTGCCCAGGAGCGCCCCGGTCTGCGTCATCCCGCTCGTGCCCAGCGACTTGGCGAGACCGAAGTCGGTCAGGTACACATTTCCGCCGCGGTCGAGCATGACGTTCTCGGGCTTCAGATCCCGGTGGACCACGCCCTGCTCGTGGGCGGCCTCGAGGCCGAGGCACACCTGGCGGAAGAGGTCGACGGTGCGCTCGATCGGGAGTTGCCCCACCCGCTTGATCAGCGACGCAAGGTCCTCGCCGTCCACGAACTGCATGGTGACGAACTTGACCCCCGCGCTCTCCCCGAGGTCGAACACGCGCAAGACGTGCTTGTTCGTGACGACACTCGAGAGCTGGATCTCCCGCTTGAACCGCTCGAGGGTCGCCGCATCCTCCGCGAACTCCGGGCGGATGACCTTGAGCGCCACGTCGCGGTCCAGCTCGCGGTCGTGGACGAGGTAGACGGCTCCCATCCCCCCGCGGCCGAGCAACCGGAGCACGGCGTAGCGCCGTCCGATCTCGAACCCCTCGGGAAGTGTTGGCGATTCGGAGGCCCCGATCTGAGGTCGCCCGGCTCCGGTGTTCGGGCTCGTTCCGGGCCCCGGGAGCATGGTCGGGTCGGCGCTGGGCAAGAGGGTCGCGTCGGAGTCGGGCGCCGGCGGCCCGGTGGCGCCGAAGCGGCTCGAGCAGAAGAGGCACACCCCCGCCCCGTCCGGGTTCGGGGTCTGGCAATTGGGGCAGATCATAGCCTCACGGGCGGGCCGGGTTCGTCTCTGCGGGCACGACCCGACGCACACCCGGCCGCCCCTCCCCCAGGAGGGCATTCTTCCAGGCGTTGAGTCGCTTGCGCGCCACCCTGGTCAGCCTCCATGCCTGACTACCGGTTCTCAACGTGGCGTCGCTGCGGATAATTCCGGGGCATCCCCAACGCGGCGATGACTCTCGCCGACCGGCGGCGGCGCCCGGCGCGTCAGCTCGAGGGACGGATGTTCTGGTTCAACCGGAACAGGTTCGTGGGGTCGTACCTCCCCTTGATCCTCGCCAGCCGCTCATAGTTCCCCCCGAACGTCGCCCGGATGCGCTCGTCGCCCTCCTCCATCAGGAAGTTCACGTACGCGCCTCCCGAGGAGTGAGGGTGGAGCGCCGACCAGTACTCGCGCACCCAGCCGACGTTCTTCGCCGTGTCGGCCGGGTCCGGGTACATCGCCGCGAGGACGTGCACGTACTTCGCGTCGCGGTAAAAGTAGGCCGTGGCGTCCTTCGCGACGCGGTTGGCCGCACCGCTCACCGGGTAGATGTGCACGACCGAGTTGACCGTGGGCACCCCGGGCCCGTACTTGAGGTGGGCCTCGATCGCCACGTCCGAGAGCTCGTCGACGAAGTCGGCCTTCCAGTAGTTCTGCAGCCCTTCCGGGACGAGCGGGTCGAACATGCTCTGCAGCGCCGGGAAGGGGATGGGGCCGAACAGGTCCACGGCCGGCGGCCCGAAGCTGCGCAGCGCGACGACCACCTCGCCCGTTTTGGCGTGGGGGCCCGTGTACGCCGCCACCACACCGCACATCGTCGTGTTGTGCAGTTCGGCCGGGAAGTGTGGCCCCGGCGGCACCTTGAGGAACGCGAAAAAACCGCTGAAGTCGTCGGGCGCGGAGTTCATGAAGTCGCGGTAGAGGCGCATCGCCTCCCGCGCCTTGGCCAGCGGCCAGAGGAACGGCCCGCCCATGACCGTGCTGACCGGATGGAGCCTGAACTCGAACGAGGTCACGACGCCGAAGTTTCCGCCCCCGCCGCGGAGCGCCCAGAACAGATCGGGTTCCGTCTGGGCGCTCGCGCTCACGAACCGGCCGTCGGCGAGCACGACGTCGGCCGAGACGAGGTTGTCACAGGAGAGCCCGTACCTCCGCGTCAGGTGGCCGATCCCGCCGCCGAGCGTCAGCCCGGCGACCCCGGTCGTCGAGATGATCCCACCGGGTGCGGCGAGGCCGAACGCGTGCGTCGCGTGATCCAGGTCGCCCCACGTGCACCCGCCCTCGGCGCGCGCGGTGCGCCTCTCCGGGTCGACGCGGATCCCCTTCATCGCGGAGAGGTCCACGACCACCCCGCCATCGCAGACCGCGTGGCCGGCGACGTTGTGGCTCCCGCCCCGGATCGCGACCGGGAGCCCCTGCCCGCGCGCGAAGTCGACGGCGGCGATCACGTCGGCCACCCCCGCGCAGCGTGCGATCAGCGCCGGCCTGCGGTCGATCATTCCGTTCCAGACCTTGCGCGCCTCGTCGTAGCCGGGGTCGTTCGGCCGGATCAGCTTCCCCCGCAGGTGCGCCCTGAACGTCGACAAGGCCCCCTCGTCGAGGGCCGAACTCCTCGTCGTGTTTTGCGGCATGGCAATCAAACGCCACCTCCTCTTGGGCCTTTGCCGGGGGAACGTCGGGTGTCCCCGTCGCCATTCCCCGCCTCATCCGGCGGACGGAAGCTCCGCGCCGGGCGTGCCATCGTTGGGATGCCCGCCGCGTTGCCGGTGGGAGCCCCCGGCGCGGTTTGGCGGTCCGCCAACGAGAGGGGCACGCGCTGGTCCGGACGATCCCGATCCCCACAGGTGGCGAAAGCGCCCACCTGGGGGGCGGCCGGAGATCACCGCGACGCGCCGGCGCGGTCGCAACCACGCCGGCCCGTCAGCGCTGCGCCTAGCGCACGGTCCACAGCCCGGTCTGCGGCGGGGCGAGGAAGCGGGCGCCGTCGGCGGTCACGACGACGTCTTCCTCGATCCCCACGGCGCCGAAGCCGGGCACGGCCAGCGACGGTTCGAGCGTGTACACCTGCTGCTCGGCGGCCGCCATGAACGGGGTGTTGCGGTAGCGCGGCCACGCCGGTCCGAGGAGGGCGCCGCCGTCGTGGACGTGCCGGCCGACCTGGTGGCCGAGCGCGTGCGGGTACTCCGGGAACCCCGCGGCGGTGACCATGCCGCGGGAGATCGC
>JAJXUY010000032.1 GCA_021782525.1 Acidobacteriota bacterium
TCTGCTGCCGCCGCAGCACGGCGAGCACCGCATCCTTGCTGTCCGCCACCAGGACGCCGCCCTGGGGACGGCCGGCGCGGTCACGGCCCTTCCATTCGAAACTCGGCATGGCCTAACCCCTCCCGGAGACCCGCGGCGCCGCCCCCGGCTGCACCACGCCGGTGCCGCGGTTGATCATGTCCTGCAGCTCCTCGGGGTTGGAGCTGTGCGACAGCGCCACCTGCAGCGCAATCATCCGCCGCTGGTAGAGCGTCGCGAGCGACTGGTTGAACGTCTGCATCCCGTGCTTGATCTGTCCGGTCTGCATCGTCGAGTAGATCTGGTGCACCTTGTCCTCGCGGATGAGGTTGCGCACCGCGCTGTTGGGGACCAGGACCTCGCAGCAGAGCACCCGCCCCTTACCGCTGGCGCGCGGCAGCAGCGCCTGGCAGATGATCCCCTCGAGCACGAACGAGAGCTGCGCCCGCACCTGCGGCTGCTGGTGCTCGGGGAAGACGTCGATGATGCGGTTGATCGTCTGCGGCGCCGAGTTGGTGTGCAGGGTGGCGAAGGTGAGGTGGCCGGTCTCGGCGATCTGTAGCGCCGACTCGATCGTCTCCAGGTCGCGCATCTCGCCGATCAGCACGACGTCCGGGTCCTCGCGCAGCGCGGAGCGCAGCGCGTTGGGATAGGACTGCGTGTCGGCGTGCAGCTCGCGCTGGTTCACCATCGCCTTCTTGTGCGTGTGCAGGTACTCGATCGGGTCCTCGATCGTGACGATGTGGAGCGCTTTCTCGGCGTTGACCTTGTCGAGCATGGCCGCGAGCGAGGTGGATTTGCCGCAGCCGGTGGGCCCGGTCACGAGCACGAGCCCTCGCGGCCGGTCGCACAGCGATTCCACGACCGCGGGAAGGCCGAGGTCCTTGAACCCGAGGATCTCGTACGGGATCCTGCGGAACGCTCCCGCCACCGCGCCGCGCTGAAAGAAGATGTTGGCGCGGAACCTGGCCAGCCCCTTGATACCGAACGAGAGGTCGAGCTCGAACGTCTCCTCGAGCCGGTGCTTCTGCGCATCGGTGAGCACCGAGTACGCGAGCCGCTTCGTCTCCGGCGCGGTCAGCGCGGGCAGCGGCAGGCGCTCGAGAACGCCGTCCACACGGATGACCGGGGGCGTATTGGTCGTGATGTGAAGGTCGGTGGCGCCCTTCTCGACCATCGTCTTCAGCAGCTCGTGCAGCGTGATCGCCATGATCTCCCCTACTCTCCCTCTAGAGTACCGTTTCCCGCACCACCTCGTCGATCGTCGTCAGCCCTTCGCGGATCTTCTGCAGGCCCGACTGCCGCAGCGTGATCATCCCCTCCTCCACCGCCTTGCGCCGCAGCTCGACCGCGGTCGCGCCGGAGAGGATCAGCTCGCGCATGTCTTCGGTGATGTCCATCACCTCGAAGAGGCCGAGCCGCCCCTTGTAGCCGCTGTTGCTGCACTTGTCGCACCCGCGCCCCTTGGCCAGCTTGAGGCTGTGCGCCTCGCTCTCCGGGAACCCGACCGAGAGCAGGGCCTGGATCGGCGTCTCGATCTCCTCCTTGCAGCTCTGGCACACCTTGCGGATGAGCCGCTGGGCCGCGATCACGTTGACCGACGTGGCGACGAGGAACGGCTCGATCCCCATGTTCATCAGGCGCGAGATCGTGGACGGAGCGTCGTTGGTGTGCAGGGTGGAGAGCACCAGGTGCCCGGTGAGCGCCGCCTTGATCGCGATCTCGGCCGTCTCGAAGTCGCGGATCTCGCCGACGAGGATGATGTTCGGGTCCTGGCGCAGGAACGAGCGCAGCGCGGCGGCGAAGTTGAGTCCGATCGAGTCCTTCATCTGGACCTGGTTGACGCCGGGGAGCTGGAACTCCACCGGGTCCTCCGCGGTCATGATGTTGGTCTCCGGCACGTTCACCCGCTGCAGCGCGGAGTACAGCGTGTTGGTCTTGCCGGAACCGGTCGGGCCGGTGACCAGGACCATGCCGTACGGCTTGAGGATGTTGTCCTCGAACTTCTTCAAGCTCGACTTCTCGAACCCGAGCTTGGTCATGTCCAGGCGCAGGTTCTCCTTGTCGAGCAACCGCAGCACCACCTTCTCCCCGTGCAGCGTGGGCAGCACGGAGACGCGGAAGTCGAGCTCGCGCATGCGCCCCTCGATCTTGGCCTTGAGCTTGATGCGGCCGTCCTGGGGCAGTCGCTTCTCGGCGATGTCGAGCTTGGCGAGGACCTTGATGCGTGAGGTGATCGCATCCTTCAGGCGTTGCGGCGGGTTCATCACCTCGCGCAGGAGGCCGTCGACGCGGTAGCGGACCCGATAGCTCTTCTCGTACGGCTCGACGTGGATGTCCGACGCCCCGCGCTTGATCGCGTCCGTCAGCATGATGTTCACAAGGCGGACAACCGGGGCCTCCTGCGACTCCTCGGCCAGCTTGGCGACGTCGAGCTCTTCCTCCTCCTCCATCAGCTCGAGCGCCGCCTCGTCGACCGTCGTCAGGTCCTCCATCACCTTCTTCAGCTCCAGCTCGCGGGAGGACCCGAAGTTGCGGTCGATGCGCTCGCGGATCGCCTCTTCCGAGGCCACGACCGGCTCGACGCGGTAGCCGGTCATGAAGGTGATCTCGTCCATGGCGAAGATGTTGGTCGGGTCGGTCATCGCCAGCGTGAGCGTCGCGCCGGTCTTGTTCACAGGGATGACGTTGTACTTGCGGGCGAGGTCGACCGGGATGATCTTCGCGACCCCCGGGTCGATCTCGAAGTGGCGCAGGTTGATCGAAGGCACCCCGAACTGGTGCGACAGGCACTCGATGATGTCGTCCTCGGTGACGAAACCGAGCCGCTGCAGGATCTCGCCCAGCTTGCCGCCCGTGCTCTTTTGCTCCTCGAGCGCCTTGTTGAGCTGCTGCTGATTGACCAGCTGGGCCTTGAGAAGCAGTTCGCCGAGCTTCAGGGCCATGCGACTCCCTTCCGTGAACTTTCGATCCGCTTGCGAATTCTATCATCCCGGGTGCAGCGCACTCCAGCGCAAGCGGGGCGCGGCCCGAATCGGTTCGCGCCGGCCGTGCCCTGCTACGCCGCTGGGCCGATCGCCGCCAGCAACGCGGCGAACACCGGCTCTATCTCAACCTCGCCCGCGCCACCGGTACGCGCCCGGCCTCGCCCCGCGGCCGTGCCGGCGGCCGCGACCAGGCGCGCCTGCGCTCCCCTCGGCCCGTTGCGGGCGGGGTCGGTGGCGACGAACACCGCCACGGTCGGGACGCCGAGGGCCGCCGCCAGATGGACCGGGCCCGTGTCGCCGCCGACCACGGCCGTGCACCGCGAGAGCAGCACGGCCAGCTCCGGGATCGAGGTCGGCGGGGCCAGCGCCACGGCCCCTCCCGCCACCGCCGCGACCTCCTCCGCCAGCGCCCTCTCGCCCGGGCCCCAGACGACGAGCGGCGAGAAGCCGGCCGCCGCGGCCCTCCGCCCGAGCCCCGCGAAGCTCGCGGCCGGCCAGCTCTTTCCGGCGCCGCCGGTCGCCGGCAGCAGCGCCACGCGCGCGGCCCCGCGCTCCGCCCCGTCACCCGCACCGCCGCCGAGCAGGAAGCGGCCGTCGGGGGCCGCGCCGAACGGCGGCCGGCGGCCCAGCGCCGCCAGCAACGACAGGTTGATGTCGACGACGTGACGCGCCTCGGGGGCCGGCGACACCGTGCGCGTGTACCACGCCCCGGCGAGCGCCTCCCGCCGGTGGGCGCGGTCCAACCCGACCCGCTCGCCGGCGCGGGAGAGCGCGGCCCACACGGCCGACTTGACCAGCCCTTGGGGATCGAGGGCCAGGTCGGCCCCGAAGCGGCGCAGCGCCGCCCGCGCCGCGACGACCTCGCGGCGCGTCGCGGCCGCGAACGGGTGCCGGCGCCAGCGCCGCGTCGCCACCGGGATCGCCAGCGTCACCGCGGGATGGGCCGCCACGAGCGGCAGCAGCGGTTCCTCGACCACCCATGCGAGCTCCACTCGCTCCGGGCCGGCCACCAGCGCCTCGGCGAGCGGCCACGTATGGACGATATCGCCGAACGCCGACAGCCGGCTGAGGACGATGCGCACCGGCGGATTCTAATGCGTCGCCGGGAGATTCCAATCGCCGCCCGGCACGGTTCGGGCCGTTCAGACCGCCCGCTGCGAGCGGTACGGACGACACCTGTTGAGAATTTCATCATTCCCGTCCATGGCACGAAAATCGTTACGGAGCAACAGCTTGCTCGGCTCCAAAGGGTTGCGACGCCGGCCCGTCGATCGTCGGACCATGTTGAAATCATCCACACCTCGCCGGTCAGCGATCCCCGGATGAATATTGTAAATATCTGCACACAAATATTTTACGTAAATTATAGCAAGTTGGCAAGGAGCTTGCTCCAAAGAGGTACAAGCGGGGGCCGGGACGTGGCACCTGCGGGAGGCAACGATGACCGCGATTCTGGTGATCCTCACGATTCTGGTGTTCGTCGGCGTCGACGCGCTCGTCATGGCGTTCCGCCGCCGCCACGCGGCTGCACCCGCCGCGGCCTCGGTCGCCCCGATGCTGGAGCCGAGGCCGCCGCACGGCATCTTTCTCGGCCCCCGGCACGCGTGGGTTCGCATCACCTCGGACGGTGCGCTCCGCGTCGGCATCGATGACTTCCTCGCCGAGGCGCTCGGCGACGTCGAAGGCGTCGAAGCCCCGCCGCGCGGCGCCCAGGTCCGGCGCGGCGACCCGCTCCTGCGGCTCCGGGTCAAAGGACGCTCGCTTGTGATCCCGGCGCCGGTGAGCGGCGAGGTCGTGGCCGTCAACGCCCACGCCGTCGCGCAGCCGTGGGCGGTGAGCCGGGACCCGTACGGCGTCGGGTGGGTGGTGGCGCTGTGGACCCGCGACCACCACGAGGCGATCAAGCCGCTGCGCATCGGCAACGCGGCCACGGCGTTCCTCCGCCAGGAGATGCAGCGCCTCGCCGACTTCCTCACGCCGGCCGGAACGCCGGCCACGGTGCCGCTGCTCGCCGACGGCGGCGTGCCACGCAAGGGCGCGCTCGCGGCGGTCGACTCGGCGCGCTGGGACGCCTTCCAGAAAGAGTTCCTCGGCGCCTCGGCGGAGGAGTAGGCCATGGCACATCGCGGAATCCTCGTCGACGTGACCAAGTGCATCGGCTGCGGCTCGTGTGTCGAGGCCTGCCAGAAGGCCAACGAGCAGCCGGCCCACGAGGCGAGAGGGCTCGACGCCCACAGCTACACCTACCTCATGGACCGCGGCAACGACACCTACGTCCGCCGCCTGTGCATGCACTGCGAGAACCCGAGCTGCGCGTCGGTCTGCCCGGTGGGTGCGCTCAAGAAGACCGCCGCCGGCCCGGTCACCTACGACCCCGACAAGTGCATGGGCTGCCGCTACTGCATGATGGCGTGCCCGTTCGGGGTGCCGACGTACGAGTGGCACTCGGCGGCGCCGCGGGTGCGCAAGTGCCAGATGTGCGTCCATCGCGGCGCGGCCGGCCCCGCCTGCGCCGAGGCGTGCCCAGCGGGCGCCACCCTCACCGGCGACCGCGACGAGCTGATCGCCGAGGCGCGCCGGCGCGTCGCCTCCGACCCCAAGACCTATTTCCAGCGCGTCTACGGCATCACGGAAGCGGGCGGCACAGACGTGCTCTACATCGGCCCGCGCGAGCCGGCCGCCCTCGGGCTGCCGGCGGTGAAGACCGTCGGCCCGCTTCCCGAGCTCACCTGGAACGCGCTCAGGCACATTCCGGACGTCGTGCTGTTCGGCGGCGTCTTCCTCGGCGGGCTGTTCTGGCTGACCAAGCGCAAGGAGGATGTCGCGCGCGCCGAGCTCGCCGAGCTCGCCGACAAGGGGGACCACCATGCTTAGGCAACGACTGGCCGCGATCCGCCTCGGGTTCTGGTCGGCGACCTCGATCGTGATGATCGCCGTGCTCGCCGCCATCGCCTACCTGCGCTTCACCAGGGGGCTCGGCGCCGTGACCAACCTCTCGAACTCGTTCCCGTGGGGCCTGTGGATCGGCTTCGACATCCTCTGCGGCGTCGGCCTCGCCGCCGGCGGCTTCGCCGTCACCGCGACCGTCCACATCCTCCACCTGCGGGAGTTCAAGCCGATCATGCGCCCGACCGTGCTGACGGCGTTCCTCGGCTACATCATGGTCGTCTGCGGGCTGATCTTCGACCTCGGCAAGCCGTGGAACATCTGGCACCCGATCATCATGTGGAACCCGCACTCGGTCATGTTCGAGGTCGGCTGGTGCGTGATGCTGTACACGACGGTGCTCTCGCTCGAGTTCGCGCCGGTGCTGCTGGAACGGTTCAAGCTCGACTGGCTGCTCAAGCTGCTCAAGCCGGTGACGCCGGTGCTGGTGATCGTCGGCGTGCTCCTCTCCACCCTGCACCAGTCCTCGCTCGGATCGCTGTTCTTGATCCTGCCGGAGAAGATGCACCCGCTGTGGTACACGCCGATGCTGCCGGTGCTCTTCTTCGCCTCGGCGCTCGCGGCCGGCATCGGGATGACCGTCGTGGAGTCGTGGTTCTCCCGCCGCGCCTTCGGCAAACCGATCGAGACCGACCTGCTCTCGCGCCTGTCGCGCGTCTCGGTCCTGCTGCTCGCGCTCTACCTCGCACTGCGGCTGCGCGACCTGGTCGCGCGCGACGCCCTCGCGACCGTCTTCCCACTCAGCCCGGTCACGGTGATGTTCCTGGCCGAGATCGTGCTCGGCGCGGTCGTGCCGATGGTGCTGCTCGCCATCCCGAGGTTCCGCCGGTCGCCGCGGCGGCTCGCGGTGGCGCAGGGCATGGTCGTGCTCGGCTTCATCTTCCACCGCCTGAACGTCTCGGTGACCGCGGTCGAGGCGGCGACCGGCCGCACCTACCTGCCGTCGATGATGGAGTTCCTGGTGTCCGCCGGTCTGGTAGCGATCGGCATCTGGGTGTTCGTGCTGGCGTGCCGCTACCTCCCGATCTTCCCGGAGGGGGCGCTCGCCGAGGAAGAGAGGGTCACCCGTGCCGCGGGGAAGGCCGTGGCGAGGCCCGCGCCGCTCGCCGGCTCGGCCGCTTTTGACCGGACCCGAATTCCCGGTTAACGTGGGTCCACGGTGAACGGGGAACCATCGTCCATCTGGCGCTGGCGGTTCAACTCGCTGACGTTCCGTCTCACCGGGACCCTGATCGTCGCGCTCGCGCTCCTGCTGGCCCTGACGGCCATCGTCCAGGTCGGCCTGCAGGAGCGCTGCGCACGCGAAGCGGCGCGCATCAACGCGCTCGCGATGTCGGAGACGCTGTACGGCGCGCTCCACACCGCGATGCTCAACAACGACCGCGAGGGCCTGCACGCCGCCGTGCGCAACATCACCGAACACGACCCCAACGTCCGGCTGCGCATCTTCAACAAGGAGGGGATCATCGTCTTCTCCTCCGAGCCGCGCGAGCTGGGGACCCGCCTCGACATGCGCTCCGAGGCGTGCTTCAGGTGCCACCTGGCGGACCGCCCGATCGCCAAGCTGCCGCCGGGCGACCGCACCCGGTCGTTCAGCGTCGGCGGCGTGCCGGCGATGGGCGTGATCCTGCCGATCGCGAACGAGCCGGCGTGCGCCAACGCCGGCTGCCACGCCCACCCCGCCACAAAGAGCCTCCTCGGCGTCCTCGACGTCACGCTGTTCGTCTCCCAGCTCGAGAACGCGCGGCGCCAGACCACGCTGCTGATGCTCGGGACCACCGGCGGCGTGCTCCTGCTCGTGGTCGGCGTCGTGCTCCTCGTCGTGCGCGGCTCGGTGCACCGCCCGATCCGGGCGCTCACTCGGACCCTGGGCGCCCTCGGCACCGGCGACTACTCCGCCCGCTTCGAGGGCAGCACGATCGCCGAGTTCGCCCAGCTCGGCGGCGAGGTGAACGCGATGGCGCAGGCGCTCGAGCGCGCCAACACCGAGCTCGTCGGCTGGGCGCAGACGCTCGAGCGGCGGGTCGAGGAGAAGACCGCCGAACTGCGCCAGGCGCAGGAGCAGATGGTGCGCGTCGAGCGCATGGCCTCTCTCGGCAAGCTCGCCGCCGTCGTCGCGCACGAGATCAACAACCCGCTCGCCAGCGTGGTGACCTACTCGAAGGTCCTTCTGCGGCGCTGGAGCAGCCGCGCCGACGCCTCCGACGAGACGCACGAGGCGGTGGGGATCCTTGGCGCGATCGCCTCGGAATCGGCGCGCTGCGGCGAGATCGTCTCCAACCTGCTGCTCTTCGCCCGCCGCACCGGCTCGCGCATGGAGCCGACCGACATCAACGAGGTGATCAACCGATCGCTCTTCCTGATCAAGCACAAGATGGACCTCGCCCAGGTGAAGGCCGAGCTCGACCTGCTCCCGGCCATGCCGGCGGTGATGTGCGATCCCGCGCAGATCGAGCAGGCGCTCCTCGCCCTGTGCATCAACGCCGTCGAGGCGATGCCGAACGGCGGCACGCTGACCCTGCGCACCGCCAAGGCCGGCGACGCCGGGGTCCGTGTCGTCGTCGAGGACAACGGCATCGGGATGGACAGCGAGGTGCGCGCCCACATCTTCGAGCCGTTCTTCACCACCAAGGGGGAGGGCGAGGGGAAGGGCCTCGGCCTCGGCCTCGCGGTTGTCTACGGCATCGTCCAGCGGCACAATGGCAGCATCGACGTGGCGAGCGCGCCTGGTCAGGGGACCCGCTTCACCGTCACCCTGCCCACGGGGCTCACACCCACGGGAGGGGCGGGCGAGCGATGACGGCGCCGGTGCGAATCCTTGTCGTGGACGACGAGCCGCACGTCCGCAACTCCCTCGCCGCCTGGTTTCGCGAGGACGGCTACGACGTCAGCGTGGCGGAGAGCGGTCGCGACGCGCTCGCCACCCTGGCCCGCGAGGGCACCAACATCCTCCTCGTCGACATCAAGATGCCGGGGATGGACGGGCTCGAGCTGCAGCGCAAGGTGCGCGAGCTCGCCCCCGACGCGACCGTGATCATCATGACCGCCTACGCCTCGGTCGAGACCGCCGTGCAGGCGCTCAAGGAAGGGGCGTACGACTACATCGTCAAGCCGTTCGACCCCGAGGCGGTCTCCCGCCTGGTGCGCAAGGCCGCCGAGCGCTACTCGCTGCTCGCCGAGAACCGCGCGCTGCGCGAGCGCCTCGCCGACGCCTCGCCCGCGCTCGTCACCAGCGGCTCGCCCGCGATGGCGAGGGCGATCGAGCTCGTCGAGCAGGTGGCACCGACCGACACCAACGTGCTCATCACCGGCGAGTCCGGCACCGGCAAGGAGCTCGTCGCCCACCTGATCCACGCCCGCAGCACGCGGCGGTTCGGCCCGTTCGTGGTCGAGAACTGCGGCGCGCTCGCCGAGGGCGTGCTCGAGAGCGAGCTGTTCGGCCACGAGCGCGGCGCCTTCACCGGCGCCGTCGGACGCCACCGCGGCAAGCTCGAGATGGCCGACGAGGGCACGCTGTTCCTCGACGAGATCGGCGACGTGCCGCCGCGGGTCCAGGTCGACCTGCTGCGGGTGCTGCAGGAGCGCACGCTCAAGCGGGTCGGCGGCAACGAGACGATCCGCGTCGACTTCCGGCTCGTGACCGCCACCCACCGCGACCTCGAGGCGGAGGTCGCGGCGGGTCGGTTCCGCGACGACTTCTTCTTCCGCGTCAACGTGTTCCAGATCGCGCTGCCGCCGCTGCGCGAGCGGACGGAGGACATCCCCGCCCTCGCCGAGCACTTCCTCGCCCGCTTCGCGACGCAGATGAACCGGCGCATCGCCGGCTTCGCGCCCGGGGCGATGGACGCGTTGCTCGCCTACCCCTGGCCGGGCAACGTGCGCGAGCTCGCCAACGCGATCGAGCGGGCCATGGTGCTGTGCCGGGGCGACCGCATCGAGGCGAGCCACTTCCCGTTCGGCGCGCCGCCGGTCGCCGCCGACCGCTCGCTCGTCGCGGTCGAGGCCGCACACATCCGTCAGGTCCTGGCCGCGTGCTCGTTCAACGTGGCCCAGGCCGCGCGCGAGCTCGACATCGATCGCGTCACCCTGTACAACAAGATGAAAAAGTACGGCATCGAGCGGCCGTGAACGTGCGGCTGCTCGGGCTGGGCGAGATCCCGCCCGCGCTGGCCGAGGCGGTGCTCGCCGCCCTGCCGCGGCCGTTCGCCGGCGGCGAGGTCGCCAGCCTGCCCGCCTCGTTCGAGCACTGCTACGACCGCACCCGCGCCCAGGTGGACGCCGCCTGCCTGATCGAGCACGTTCCCGGGCCGGAGTCGGGCTGGTCCAACCTCGCGCTCACCGGCGCCGACCTCTTCATGCCGGCGCTCACCTACGTCTTCGGCATCTCCCACCTCGGCGGCCGCCGCGGTATCGTCTCCTGGTTCAGGCTCCACTCGGAGGAGGAGGACGCCGCCACTCAGACGCGCTTCCTCCGCCGCATCACCACCGAGGCCGTGCACGAGCTCGGGCACGGGATGGGGCTGGTCCACTGCGTGGTGCCGGA
>JAJXUY010000033.1 GCA_021782525.1 Acidobacteriota bacterium
CCGTGGAGCGGGTCACCGCCGCGGGCCTGCAGCGCGTCGTCCGCGCGGCCGCCGGCCGGGTCGTCCTGGTCAACGTCTGGGCCACCTGGTGCGAGCCGTGCCGGCAGGAGTTCCCCGACCTGCTCAAGCTGCGCCGCGCGCTGGCCGGCCGCGGCCTCGACCTGGTGCTCGTGTCGGCGGACTTCGACAGCCGGCTGCCGCAGGTGCGATCGTTCCTCGCCGCGCAGGGCGTCGAGTTCACGACGTACCTCAAGGACGAGAGCGACACCGCGTTCATCGACGGGTTGGACCCGGCCTGGTCGGGCTCGCTGCCGGCGACGCTCGTCTACGACCGGAACGGGACGCTGCGCGACTTCTGGGAGGGGCCGGCGACGTACGAAACGCTCCTCGCCAAGGTCAACAAAGTGCTGGGGCCGTGACCGCACGGCGCCGGCGATCGGAGGGTGAGGTTCCATGACGAGCAGGTGCAACGTTCTGGCGATGTCGGTCTTGACGCTCGCGGCCACGGTCCAGGCCGCGGGCGCTCTCCAGCTCGGCGACGCGATGCCGGACGCCGCCGTCAAGATGAAGTCGGTCAGCGGCCGCGAGGTCACCCTCGGCGAGGTGGCCGGGCCCAAGGGCACGCTCGTGATCTTCTCGTGCAACCACTGCCCGTGGGTCAAGGCCTGGGAGACGCGCATCGCCGCCCTCGGCCAGGAGCTGCCGGCCAAGGGTGTCGGCGTCGTCGCGGTCAACTCCAACGACCCGGCGGCGTACCCGGGCGACGACTACGCGGACATGGTCGCGCGCGCCAAGGCGCGAGGGTTCACGTTCCCGTACGTCGTGGACGCGACCTCCGACGTGGCGCGGGCGTTCGGCGCCACCCACACGCCCGAGGCGTTCCTCTTCGACGGCGCCGGCAAGCTCGTCTACCACGGCGCGATCGACGACAACGCCGAGGACCCGGCGAAGGTGGAGCACCGCTACGTGGCCGACGCGGCGGCCGCGCTGCTGGCCGGCCGGCCGATCGTCACGGCCGAGACCAAGTCGATCGGCTGCTCGCTCAGGCTCCGCCCCAAAGGCTGAGAGGCCCACGGCGGGCCGCGAGCCTCGATCCGCCGACCGCGGCGGACGCCGTGCCTACCGCCAGCCGGTGGGCTCGGGGCAGTAGCGGCCCGAGAACCCTCGCGCGCGCTCCCGGCGTGTCAGCGGGTCCGGAGCGTCCCGTAGCACGCCGAGCCGGACGAGTTGCTCGCGGAACTCGTAGCGGATGCGCACGACGGCCGCGGGCTGGTCCTCGAGGTCGAGGTTCACCCACTCCACCCGGTGGCCCGTGCGCTCGCCGATCCCCGTCGCGGCGTACTCCTCACTCACCTTGCGCGCCGCCGGCGCCGCGTCCCGACGCTCGACCCGTCCGGACGGTTCGCCGACCGGGACACCCTCCACGCCGCCCTCGACGCCGCCTCCGGACGGGGGCGCCGGGGCTCGGGAGTCCAGCCGGCCGCCCGAGCCCGCGCCTGGGCCGCTGTCCCGGCCGTCGAGGAACGGCTCGACCGCTCGCGGCACGACCCGGATCGGGCGGAGCCGCTGCCGGTAGAACACCGCCTCGATGACGCCGAGGTCGTCCGTCTTGCCGAGCCAGGCGCCGTACGACGAGCGCTCACCGGTGAAGTAGAACCGGCGAGCGTCGCGGCCGTCGACCTGCCAACCCGGGACCTCGACCGACCCGTACGGCGGCAGCACCCACTTCGCCGCGCTCTTGGCGTCGCCGTGGCGCGCGTCGATGGTGTTGAGGCCGTCGACGGCGAGCGCCACGCCCACCGTGCACGGCAGCGGGTTGGTGATGCGCAGGACGTACGGCCGGCCGCGCACCGCCTCGACGTAAACTGCCCCGCGCGCCCGGTACTCGGCGCGGACGCCGCCGTCGAGCACGACCTGGAGCGAGAACCCGCGCGTCGCCGCGCCGTGCCCCGGCGTTGCGAACGCCGCCGCTGCCACCGCCAGCGTGACCACCTTTCGAGTCGTCATGACGGTCTCCCTTCTCGTCCCTTGGACACCGCTGGTGGGAGAAACCTTACCTGGGGCGGTCCGGCCCGACCGACCGGGGCGTCGGCCGCGGTCCGAGGCCGGGCCGTGGCGACCCGCCGGCGAACGTCGTGACCGCCCGAGTTGACACGCCATGGAAGATGGACGGCACGGCTCACGGTTCGCCCGGCGGCCGCGGCGCACCGCCGGATCGACGTACCATGGCGGCCACCGACGCGCGAGGCGCGAACGGGTCGAGCGCAGGGGCTGCCGCAACCGCAGCCGGGGGTGACGATTGAACGACGTCCTGTTGAGCGTGCTGCTTGGTCTCGTCGAGGGGCTGACCGAGTTCATTCCGGTCAGCTCGACGGCCCACCTGCGGATCGTCGAGGCGCTCGTCGGTGTCTCGCTCTCCGACGGCTACTGGAAGATGTTCTCGATCGTCATCCAGCTGGGCGCGATCCTCTGCCTGCCGATCTACTTCCGGGACGAGATCGCGCGCCTCGTGGCCTCGTTCCTGAAGGCCGGCCGCGACCGCCGTGGCTGGGCGACGCACCCGCTGACGCTGACCGCGCTCGCCTTCGTGTGCACTGCGATCCCCGCGCTGCTGCTCGTCAAGCTCATCGGCAAGCACCTCGAGAGCCTCACGGTGATGGGCGTCTCCCTGGTCGCGGGCGGCGTCGTGATGTGGGTCGTGGATGCGCTCTACGAGCGCGGGGCGCTGCGCACCCACACCGATCGGATGGAGGCGATGGGCCCCGGACAGGCGCTGTGGATCGGTCTGTGCCAGGTCCTCTCCGCCGTGTTCCCCGGCGTCTCGCGTTCGATGGCGACGATCGCCTCCGGCCAGCTCGCCGGCATGACGCGCACCTCCGCGCTCGAGTTCTCGTTCTTCCTCTCGATGCCGACGATGGTGGCCGCCACCGGGTACGACCTGTTCAAGTCGGTCTGGCACGCGCCGGCGAACCCGCTCGGCGCGGCCGGGATGACGCCGCACGGCTGGGCGCTGCTCGGCATCGGCTTTGTGGTGTCGTTCATCGTGGCGTACGCGGTCGTCGCGTGGTTCATGAGCTGGGTGCGGCGCCACGGCTTCGTGCCGTTTGCCGTCTACCGGATCGCCGCCGGAGCAGCCGTGCTCTGGTGGCTGGCCGCGGGCGCGCACTGAGCCCGGGGCCGGTCGGCGCCGGCGCACGCGGGATGAGCGCTCGTCTATTCGACCAAGCGTGCGGGCAATCATCCGACACCGTGGCCGGCGCCGCACGGGTGTACGCTGCGAGCCTGTGTGGCCGGACGGGGGAGTGCCGCAGCTCGGCGCGTCGGTGCCGAGGCGAGGGAACCGGGCGAGCCGGTGGCTGGCGCGCCTTGCCTTTCGGCTGTGGGGGTGGCGGTTCGCCGGGAGCTTCCCGGACGTGCCGAAGGCGATCGTCGCGGTGGCGCCGCACACGACGAACTGGGACTTCCCCGTCGGCGTCCTGACGCTCTTCGCCCTCGGCATGAGGGTCGGCTTCCTCGGCAAGCACACGCTGTTCCGCTGGCCGCTGCGGCCGCTGATGCTGTGGCTCGACGGCGTCCCGGTGCGGCGCGACTCCGGCTCGGGCACGGTGGCGAAGCTCGTGGCGACGATGCGGCGGCGCGACACGATGCTGCTGGCCGTCGCGCCGGAGGGGACCCGCCGCGCCGTCTCCGCGTGGCGGATGGGGTTCGCTCACGTCGCGGTCGGGGCCGGCGTGCCGGTGGTGCCGGTCGCCTTCGACTGGGGGCGCCGGGTGGTCACGCTGGGGCCGGCGTTCATGCTCACCGGCGACCTCGCCGCCGACGAGCGGACGCTGCGCGGGTGGTTCGCCGAGACCGGCCTCGATCTCGACGCGCCCGCACCTGCGGCGTGACGCTGCGGCCGCGCCCGGCGGCGTGACGCGAGCGATCGCCGGCCGCGGTGGCGGGCCTCACGCGGAGGCGTCGTCGAGGCGCCGCCGCTCCTCGGTGTTCAGGCCCAACGACGCGAGCGGCAGCAGCTCGGTGAGCTGGTCCGGCGTGCGGGCGCTGGCGATCGGGGCGGCGACCGCCGGCCGCGTCAGGAGCCAGGCCAGGGCCACCGCGGCGACCGTCGTCGCGCGCGCCGCGGCGATCGCGTCGAGCGCCGCGAGGATGCGCAGGCCGCGGTCGTCGAGGTACTTCGCCGCGCCCGCGGCGCGCTGGCTGGCGACGCTGGCACCGGGCCGGTACTTGCCGGCGAGGAAGCCGCTGGCGAGCGCGTAGTAGGGGAAGCAGGCCAGCCGCTCGCGCACGCAGAGCTCCGCCAGCGCGCCTTCGTAGTCGCCGCGGTGGGCCAGGTTGTAGTGCGGCTGCAGCGCGACGAACCGCACCAGGCCCGCCCGCTTCGAGAGCGCCAGCGCTTCGGCGAGGCGCGCCGCGCTGTAGTTGGAGGCCGCGATGTGGCGGACCTTCCCCTCGCGCACGAGCGCGTCGAACTCCCCCAGCGTCTCCTCGAGCGGGGTCGCGGCGTCGTCGGCGTGGGCGTAGTAGAGGTCGATGCGGTCGGTCCGCAGCCGGCGCAGCGAGCCCTCCGCGGCCGCGCGGATCGTCGTCGCCGACAGGCCGGCGAGGCCCGGGAGCTTCCCCACCTTCGTCGCGATCACCATGCGGTCGCGGTTGCCGCGCGCGGCCATCCAGCGGCCGAGGATCGTCTCCGACTCGCCGCCCGTGTGGCCCGGCACCCACGCCGAGTAGGCGTCGGCGGTGTCGATGAAGTTGCCGCCGGCGGCGGCGTAGGCGTCGAGCACGGCGAACGACTGCTTCTCGTCGGCCGTCCAGCCGAACACGTTGCCGCCGAGACACAGCGGGAAGACGTCGAGCGTCGTGCTGGCGATCCTCGTCATGACCCCTCCGTACGCCCGTCCCCGAGGGTCACGCGTGCGCGCGAGCCGAAAGGTCGAGCGCGGGCCGGCCGGCTGCGTCCCGGCTCGGGCCCGCCGTCCCCTGCAACACCGCCCTCCCCCGCTCGTATTCGCGGTTCGCGCGCCGGTTTCCCGGAAGCGCACGAGGGCACCTGGAGAGGTTGCAACCTGCCCTCACCTGCTCGCGAACAACACAACAACGCAAGCCTGACCCCGAAGCAGGCAGGCGGGCCGCGTCACGCCCCAGGCCCGGGATCGGCGCCGCGTACGCGCAGGGTGAGCCCGTCACCGACGCCGACGACCTCGACCCGCTCGCCCTGGCGTAGCGGCTCGGCCGCGACCACGTTCCAGATCTCGCCCGCGACCTCGACGCGCCCGCGCGTCCCGTCGGCGTCGATGACCCGACCGACCTTGTGCGCCATCCCCTCGGCCCCGGTCCGGACGGTGCTGTGCATCGCCCGCAGCGCCAGCACGTACACCGTCACCGAGACGAGGAGGATCGCGAGGTAGGCGGGGATCGCGAGCGGCAGCGGCAGGAGCCAGAACACGCCCAGGCCCACGAGCGGCAGCAGTAGGGTCAGATGCGCCATCGTCCTGCCATTGTATGGGAACAGCGCCGGCCCCCCAAACGCCGGGCGCCCGCAACCCCGCCGTCAGAGCTGCGCGATCCGGTACCCCATCGGGATCGCGATCTCGGCGCACCCCCGCCACCGCTCGATCCGTCGCATCGCCTCCGCCCCCTGGCCGGCCAGCTTCTTCGCCAGCTCCCTATACGAGGCAAACCGCTGCACGGCGTCGAACCCCGCCTCGCGCCGGACGCCGCGGTCGGCCACCGCCCGCCATGCCGCGGCGACCTTCTCGGCCTCGTCGGCCGCGTCCGCCCACGGCGAGCCGGAGGCGTGGTCGATGACGACGGTGTCGGGGGCGAGCGCCGCGGCGTGGGCGAGTGCCGCCGTAGGGTCCGGGAGCTCGTGCAGCGCGAACTCGAAGAGGACAACGTCGGCCCGCTCGTCGAGCGCCATAAAGTCGCTTGCGACGAGGGCGAATCGGTCCGCGATGCCGAGCGCGGCGATCCGCTCGGCGAGCGCCGCCAGCGCGGCGCCGTCGGGGTCGACGGCGATCACCCGTCGGGCGGCGCGCCCGTACCCGGCGAGCTGGCCGCCGCCGGCTCCGACGGCGAGCACGACCTTGCCGTCGAACGGGTAGAAGCGCAGCAGGTTGTCGAGCAGCGCCTCGTAGTCGGTCGCCATCGCCCCTCCGGCCAGCGCACCGCCCCTGGCCGCCCCCCTTTGTACCATCGGCGGGCCTCCGCCTCCACGCCGGCGGTCGCCCCGCGCGATCCCGACCGGGCGTGCCGCCGGCCTGGGCGGTGCCCAGGCGCAAGTCCAGGGTTGCGGCCAACGGATCGATCCCTGGGTCCGTCGCTCCAACGCACGTCGCGCGCACCCGGCCCTGGGCTACTAGCAGGGTGCTGAAGAACCCCTGAAATCCAAGCCCGCGCCGAACGCGGCGAGAATCGCCCATTGCATTGGCACGACTTGCAGCCCATGCGACCGCCGCCAACAACCGTGTCCGGACTTTTTCAGCAGCCTGCTAGAGCCCGACCGATGGCCGCGCTGTCGGCGCGGTCGGGGCGTGGCGGCGGCCCGAGACCTTGACACCGCCCCTTGTCCGGCTACGATTGGTCAAAGAAAGACAGGACATCATCGGATCCTGACCCGTGGCCTGGGCAACTGTCCCTGATTCATCGCGATGAAGGGAAGCGGCCGGTCAGGACGCAAACGTGCCGCGTCAGAGGCAACCCGAGCCCGAGGGCCTTGAACAAAGCGGGAAGGGAGATTCGTTATGCGAAAAGCTTTGGGAGTGGTTGTCTTCTCCATCACGGGGCTGAGCACACTGATCCTTTCCGATATGGGCAGTCATCTGATGTCGCAGGCCTCTGCCAAACCCGCGGCGGAGGCAACCGAGGGAGCGGCCAACAGCCAGCCGGCCGAGGCCTCGCGCACGATCATCGCAGCGGTGCCCGGCACCCCGGACGGTGTCCTGCTGATGCAGGCGCATGCGCTCTTCGGCAGACTCCCCGCGACCATGCCCGGTGGCGAGCAGGACACCCCCGCCATGATCGCGCTGGGAAAGAGCCTCTATTTCGAAACCGCCATTTCGATCAACAAGACCCAATCCTGCAACTCGTGCCATCCGATTGACGACAACGGCCCAGGCGCGGACAACCTCAAGACAGGAAGAGGCGCGATAGGAAAGTCCGGCGACCGCAACGATCCGCCCACCATGAACGCCGGCTACCAGATCGCGCAGTTCTGGGACGGACGCGCGCCCACTCTGGAAAAGCAGGCCCAGGGCCCCCCGCTCAACCCGATCGAAATGGGCATGCCCGATGCCGCCGCGTTGGTCGAACGGCTGAAAGGCATCGATCATTATCCCGCTGACTTCAAAGCGGTCTTCCCTGGCGAGGATGACCCCGTGACCTTCGACAACTTTGCCAGAGCGGTCGCTGCCTTTGAACGAACCCTGGTAACCCGGGGCCGCTTCGACCGCTTCATGGACGGCGACGGACAAGCCCTCGCCGAGCAGGAACTGGCGGGGATGCGCACCTTCATCGACGTCGGCTGCGTGCACTGCCACAGCGGCCCCAACCTGGGCGGAATGACCTTCCAGAAACTGGGCGTCTTCCATGCTTACAGCAACACCAAAGACCCTGGGCGCTTCAAGGTCACCAACCTGGAAAGCGATCGATACGTCTTCAAGGTTCCGATGCTGCGCAACGCCACCCTCTCCGCCCCCTATTTCCACGACGGCGAGGTTGGCAACCTGCCCGAGGCGGTGGACCGCATGGGCTACCTGCAGTTGGATAGGAAACTGAACGACGTCGAGATCAGGAATATCCTCGGCTTCTTGACCACGCTGGCGGATGCTGAGCGCACCACCGCGCCGATGGCGGCGGAGACGATCTCCGCCACCTGGGTGCCGCCGCTGATGACGGATGTTCCCCAGGGAGAGCAGGGTGACCTCATCCGCTACGGCGTAGTGCTTGTGACCGACACCTATGCGCGGCTTGGCGCCGGCGCGAAAGACCAGAAGATGCGTTTCTCCGGAAATACCCTGAACTGCACCAGCTGCCACCTGAACGACGGCACCAAGCAGTTTGGCCTCCCCTGGATGGGGGTGAGTCAGGCATACCCGCAATACCGGGGCCGCGAAGACCAGGTGCAGGGGCTCGAGGCGCGGATCAACGGTTGTTTCGAGCGCAGCCTCAACGGCAAGCCGCTGCCCACCGACAGCAGGGAGATGAAGGCCATCGTCGCCTACATGAACTGGTTGTCGAAGGACATGCCCAAGAACGCCGCCGGCCTGGGATTGGCCAAGTTCGAGAGCCCGAACCGCAAGGCCGATGCGACGAGGGGCCAAGCGGTCTACAACCGGTTCTGCATGGCGTGCCACGGCGGCAACGGCGACGGCTATCAGTCGATGTCGGCCGGACGTTTGGGCGGCCATGTCGCGCCGGCGCTCTGGGGAGCGAACAGCTACAACTTCGGGGCGGGAATGAACCGCTTGCTGACCACCGCCGCGTTCATTCACGGCAACATGCCGCTGGGAACGCCGTGGAACCACCCGACCATCAGCACTGAAGACGCCTACGATGTCGCCGCCTGTCTCAGCTCCAAGGAGCGGCCGCGGGTGGCCGGCCTGGAGAAGGACTATCCGAAGCTGGAGAAGAAAGCGGTGGACTGCCCGTATCCCCCGTACGCGGACCGGTTTTCACAGGAACAGCATCAGTACGGGCCGTTCCAGGCGATCAAGGACGCGCAGAAAGGGAAATAGGCCGGCCGGGGAGCAAGGGGGCGGAGGGACCTGAGCATCGATCGCACCGGGAGCGGACAACCCCCGACTGCGATGATACGACACGCCGTGGTGTGGCTGCCCATGTGTCGGTCGCACGACACCCAGCCCCGCGCCAGCGGGGCGGAACGCCATGATCCTCCGCCCCGCGAGCCCTTGCCCCCTTGGGGCGGTCTGACCGCGCTTTCCCCGGGTGTACTCTCAATGAAGTGACAACGGAGATTCCTATCAACGACTGTCCGGGTGTCAACCCCCGTGGTGGCGACGGGCCCGGGCGCCTCCGTGCGTCACGCTCATGACCGTTCTCACGCTGGCAGCTGGCAGCGCGGGCAGCTCTCATCGAAGTAATGAGGGAGACTCCCGGTTACGTTTGCGCGGACCGTGACGGCCTCCCCTTTGCAAAGGTGATTGCTGCACACCAACTCGTGCGACCAAGTGCTTTGCGGTCATGACCCTCCCGAGAGCGGCAGCAGGGCGCCCTCGTACCAGGGTTCCCCCGTGCACGCGGGGGTAGGCCGGTGACGCACTGACTACACGGGATGCGGGATGCGGTTCCCCTTGCAAGCGATGGTAGATCGTCACTCCCGTCCGCGCGCGGCCCGTTCGACCTCGTCATTGCCAGGAATCTCCACAACGGCATAGAGCGTCTCGCGCGGACCGCGACCGCGCAGGACCTTCCACACCGCGACGCAATGGCCGTCGGTGGACCGCCCAGCTTGATCGCCCATCCGGACCCGCGAGCGCTGCAGGCGCCGAACGAACCTCTCAGCGTCGGTCGACTCCTGGGTTAGGTCGACCATGGTCGGCTGCGATGGGTCGTTTTGCGTCGCCGCAGGCACTACGGCCGGATACAGCCCTGGCTGCCAGAGGTTGAACAGGGGTTGAACCGGACTTGCAGGCGCGGGTGGGGGACACGTAAGTCATTGAAGACTGGCGCGCCGAGAGGGACTCGAACCCCCAACCTTCTGATCCGTAGTCAGATGCTCTATCCAATTGAGCTATCAGCGCGCCCTGCGCCGCCGCCAAGTATAGCGAAGTTGCCGCCGGGTGCAACCCGAGCGCCCCACGACGGTGCCGGCGAACCGCTCGGTGCGCCCGCCGCCGGTCGTGCCGCTGGAGCACGACGGGTTTACAGCACTTGGACTTCCGTGCTACTTTCCCCGTCCGCGGTCGGCCCGTTCGTCTAGAGGTTAGGACGCTGGCCTCTCACGCCGGAAGCAGGGGTTCGATTCCCCTACGGGCCGCCAACCACACCTCCCGGTCACTCGCCGCCGCCACGCTCACGGGCCAGGCGCCGTCGGCTCGCGCGCGGCGCCCGCCCCAGGGTCGCAGCGGCTCGAGCCGCCGTGGTTCATACTCTCGGGATGGACGTGGCGTCCTCCCTGGTCCTGCCGCTCGCCGCCGGCCTGGTGCTCGCGGCCGTGGCCGGGCTGCGGGCGTTCCTGCCGCTGGCGGTCCTCGGCCTCGCCGGCCGGATGGGGTGGATCGGGCTGGGGCCCGACTTCACCTGGCTCGGCTCGACGCCGGCGTTGCTCGCGTTCTGGAGCGCCAGCATGGCCGAGCTGCTCGGCGACAAGGTTCCGGTCGTCGACCACGCGCTCGACACCGTCGGTAGCGTGCTCCGTCCGGTGGCCGGCGCGCTCGCGCTGGCGGCCGTCACGACCCACCCCGGCCCGCTGTGGACGACCGTGCTCGCCATCGTCGTGGGCGGGAGCGCGGCCGGCCTGGTGCACCTCGGC
>JAJXUY010000034.1 GCA_021782525.1 Acidobacteriota bacterium
TGCTGCTCGGCCTGGTCTGGCGCGACGCCCGGCCGTCGGGGCGGGTCGAGCTGCTGGGGGAGATCACCGGCACGGACTCGGCGCCGCGCTTCGAAGGCACGGCGCGGGTGAGCGACGGCGCGCTGCGGCTGCCCGGTCTGCCGGAGCCGGCGACCCGGATCGCGGGGGTTCTCGAGTTCACGCCCGAGGCCGTGAAGCTCGACGATCTCCGCTTCGCGATGCTCGGAGGCGGGGGGACGTGCCGCGGCAGCGTGCTGCTCACCCCACAGCTCGGCCTCGATCTGTCCCTGCACCTCGACGCGGTGCGCTGGCCGCTGATCATGGGTCTCGTGCCGATCCTCTCCGGCGATGCGCGCCTGGTCGGGACGCTGCAGGACCTCTCCCTTTCGGGAAAGATGGTTCTCCGGCACACGGTGTTCCGCCGCGACCTCGACCTGCAGAAGCTGGTCATGGAGCAGGTCCGTTCACCCGAGCGCGCCCGGGTCACCGAGGGCTCGCCGATGGCGCTCAACATCGCGGTCGATGTCCCGAGCTCGCTCGAGGTCGACACGCCGCTCGCGAAGCTCGTTGCCAAGGGCGATCTCCGCATCGTCGGCACCACGGCGAACTACGGCGTTCTCGGGCGGCTCGAGGCGCTGCCCGGAGGCGAGCTGAACTTTGCCGGGAACCGCTACGAGCTCGATCGCGGCAGCGTGACGTTCACCAGCCCCGACCGTGTCGAGCCGCACCTCGACATCCTCGCGCGCACGACGGTGCAGACCTACGAGGTGACGGTAGGGCTCAACGGCACCCTCGACCGCCTCACGCCGACGTTCTCCTCGAACCCGCCGTTGCCGGAGATGGACGTCATCTCCCTGATCTCGACCGGCCAGAAGGCGGACGTCGCCGGCCAGGTGGGGCCGGGCGCCCTGGCGTCCTCGTTCCTCGCGGACCAGCTGACCGGCGCGGTCACCCGGCGCGCGCGCACGCTCCTCGACGTGGACCAGATGCGGGTCGATCCGTTCGCGGCGACGGCGTCCGGCAACCCGACCGCCCGTCTGACCGTGGTCAAGCAGATGAACCGCGATTGGACGGTGACGATGGCGACGAACCTCGCGTCCAACAGCGAGGAGGTGGTCAGCAGCCAGTGGCGCCTGAGCCAGGGGGTGTACCTGGAGGCGAACCGCGAGCAGGACGGGTCGTATTCGTTGGGGGTGAAGTGGCTGCGCCGCTACTGAGCGTGGCGGCGGTGGCCGCGCTCGGGTGGGGCCACACCCCGGTGGCCAAGGTCGTGGTGGAGGCGCCGGGCGTCGCGCAGGTGGATGCGCTGCGCCAGGCGTTCGCGATCCCCACGGGGAGCACCCTGTCGCGGGACGAGATCCGACGGGGCGTCGAGGCGCTGGTGGCCACGGGCCAGGTCGAGGACGCCGTGGTCGACGTCGAAGACTCGCCGGCCGGTGCGGTCATCGTGGTCAAGGTGCAGCCGGTGTCGCGCGTGACCTCGTTCGAGGTCTCCGGGCTGCCGCGAGCGGACAAGAAGATCGTGGCCGGCGCGCTCGGCATCGCCACCGGCTCCCCGCTTCAAGTGAGGGCTTTCCAGTCCAGGCTCGAGCGCGCGTTGCAGCTGCTGCGCGACCAGGGGTACCCGCACGCGACGCTCGACCCCGACCTCGACTTCGACCTGGCCCACGCCGGCGTGTCGGTGCGGGTGACCGCGACGCTCGGGCCCCCGCTGACGTTGGGGGCGCTGGAGGCCCCCGGGAGCCGGCTGGAGGGCCGCCGTCTCGAGAGCGTGTGCCAGCTCGCGACCGGCGAGCGGCTGACCTCGGCAAGCCTCGACGCGGCCAGGCGGCGGCTCGCGCGGGCGCTGCGGCAGGACGGGTTCTGGGAAACCGAGGTCGACTCCGGGCAGGTCAAGGGCGGGCCCCGCGGCGCGTCGGTCCGGTTCCCGGTGCAGCTCGGGTCGCACTGGGAGCTCGACCTTTCGGGCGTCAAGCGGAGCAAGGCGCTCGAGCTTGCGGCGCTGCCGTTCGTGCGCGGGCTCGAGCCGTTCAGCGAGGCCTCGCTGGACTTCGTGGTCGGCCAGCTGCGGACGTACCTGCAGGACCAGGGGAGGCTGCTCGCCAAGGTTTCGGGGAGCGTCGAGCAAGCTCCGGGGGGCCGGGTGCTGCGCCTCAGCGTCGCCGAGGGGCCGTTGACGCCGATCGCGGCCGTCGTGTTCCCCGGTGCGCACGCGCTGCCGCAGCGGTTGTTGCGCGAGCGCGTCGGCGCGCGCCCGGGGCACTACTGGCGCTGGGGTGGAGAACCGGTCGACGATCAGTCGCTCGCCGCGGACGCCTCGTCGCTGCTGGCCACGTTGCAGGCCGCCGGTCTGGCCGACGCCAAGGTCGCCACCCCGCGTGTCGTGCCGGCGCCGGGCGGCGTCGAGGTCGAGTTCCCGGTTGAAGAGGGGATCCGGAGCACGGTCGACCGGCTCGACGTCACGGGCGTGCCCGACAAGGTCAAGCTGCCGCAGTTGCCGCTGAGGAAGGGCGGCCCCTGGAGCCAGCGCGGCGAGGATGAAACGCGCAGCGTGCTCGAGGGCACGTTGCAGGACGCGGGCTTCGCCGACGCCACGGTGACCGCCTCGCACCGGTGCGCGGCCGGCCGTTGCCAGGTCACGCTGGCCGCCGACCCCGGCTCGCCCTCGGTGATCAGCCGCGTGGTCGTCGCCGGCCTCGTGCGGACGAGGCGGAGCGTCGTCGACAAGGTGGCCGGGATCGAGGAGGGGACCGCGGTGGGGTCGCGGCAGCAGCTCGAGGCCCAGCGCCGCCTGCTCGCGCTCGGCATCTTCGAGCGCGTCGACGTGCGGCCGATCCCCGGGCAGGCGAGCGGGGCGCACCGGGGCCTGGTGATCGACCTCAAGGAGGGACCGACGCGGGCCGTGGCGTTCGGCCTCGGGTACGACACCGAGCAGAAGGTCCGGGTGTCGGTGATGTGGTCGGAGCTGAACCTCTTCGGTACCGGCCGCGGCCTCGCGATCGAGGGCCGGTTCTCGAGCCTGGAAAAACTCTTCCAGCTCACCTACCGGGAGCCGGAGAGACTCGGGTTGCTCGGGATCCCGACCTGGGTCTCGGTCTACCGGACGCAGGACTACTACACCAGCTACAACGTGCTCCGGCGCGGGATGTGGGTCGAGCTCGGCGACCACTTCAAGCGGCCGTTCCGCGCGTTGGTACGGTACGACTATCAGATCGTGGACCCGGCCGCCCCGGCGGACATCTTGAGCCAGCTCGAGCGCGACCAGCAACAGGAGAGGATCGCGTCGGTCACGCCGACGATCGAGTGGGACACGCGCGACGACCTCTTCTCGCCGCATCGCGGCGCCTACATTTCGCTGTCGTGGCAGAGCGCGTTCAAGGTGTTCCAGGCGGACGCCGCGTTCGACAAGCTCACCGCCTCGCTCTCGGCGTTCGCACCGGCCCAGGGCGGCGTGCTGGCCGGCAGCATCCAGGTGGGTGCGGCCCGGCCCCGCAGCGGCATCGCCGGTGTGCCCGACAACCTGCAGATCCCGATCAACGAGCGCTTCTTCGCCGGCGGCCGGGTCAGCAACCGGGCTTTCTCGACCGACATGCTCGGCGTCCCCAACCAGACGCTCGTGTGCCAGCCGAGCACGACGGCGGGCGCGCCGGGCTGCAAGGTGGTGGCGGCGGGCGGCGCCGGCCTGCTGCTCTCCAGCCTGGAGTGGCGCTTCCCGCTGTTCGGCCTGGTGGGCGGCGACCTGTTCGTCGACGGCGGCAACGTGTGGCAGAGCTGGCGACAGATCCGGGTCGGGGGGATGCGCTGGGGCGGCGGCGTGGGGCTGCGCGTCGACACGCCCGTGGGGCCGCTCCGGCTCGAGTACGGGTGGAAGTTCAAGCCGCTGACGTGGACCGCGCCCAACGGCGCGGTCGTGCGGGAGTCGCGCGGCGAGCTGTTCCTGGCGTTCGGTAACCCGTTCTGAGAATCGTGGTCCGTGGTCCGTGGCCCGTGGTCCGCGGGCCGCGAGGGGGAGGCCCCGCGCGCGGGCTGCCCGCCAGATCTCGACACCAAGTTCTGTGGCGGGACAAGCGGTGTATGCTATGGCGCCTTGCGGCGCGACCCGCAAGGCGGAAGAGAGGACGATCTCATGCGCCGTACATTGGTGCCGCTCGGGCTGGCGGCGTGGGTGTTCGCCTCCGTCGCGGGCGCCCAGCTTTCCCAGACGTTCCAGGAGTTCCCTCAGGGCCCGGCCGGGTTCCTGATGATCGCAAGCGAGAAGAAGGCCTATGCGGAGCTCAAGAGCGATGCCGAGGCCAAGGCGTGGATCGACCTCTTCTGGGCGCGCCGCGACCCCGACCTCAACACCGTACAGAACGAGTTCAAGCTCGACTTCGACATGCGGGTGCAGGCGGCTGACAAGCAGTTCTCGTTCGGCAAGACGCCGGGAAGCCTTTCGGACCGCGGCAAGGTCCTCATCCTGATGGGGAAGCCGCTACACGTGCAGCTGGTCCCCGCCGGCGCGGAGCAGGCCGGGCAACGCCCCGATTTCATCGAGCGCGGGAACAGCCAGATCTGGTTCTACTGCAAGCCCGGCAAGGAATGCACGCCGCCGCTCAAGCAGGAGGAGCTGGTGCCGTTCGTGTTCACCGAGACGAGGCCGGGCAGCGCCGATTACGTGCTCGACCGCGGCGACCGGCGCAACGTACAGGCCGTGAAGCTCCTCGCGGCGCAACCCGAGAAGCTCCTGCTCCACCCCAAGCTGACCGAGGTACCGCACGTGGGGTTGCTGCCCGGCACCAAGGCGGCGACGGTGGAGCAGCAGGCGATCTTCGAGACCCAGCCGCGCCCGTGGCCCCAAGGTGCCGCGGTCGTGACCTCTTCGGGGGTGCAGAGCGAGACGATCCACCCGGCCTGGGTCTACGTGGAGCTGCCCGACAGCACGCCGCCCGCCACCGAGGCGATCGGGCGCGTCCGCAAGGCGCAGGGAGGCGAGGAGATCGGTAGCTTCGTGACGCCGGTGACCCCCCTGACCGTTTCCGGCGGGCGGGCGTACGAGTTCTCGCTCCCGGTCGACGCCGGGGAGTGGAACGTCGATCTGGCGTTGTCGGGCGCGTCCGGCCCCGTGGCGATCACCACCGTGAGCGCCAAGAACGAGCCGGCCCCCTCGGAAGGTCCCTACATCTCGCCGATCATCTGGGGTTCCGACGTCCGCCAGGAACCGCAGTCGCACCTCGGCGCCGCGTTCCATCTCGGCGGCATGGACGTCGTGCCGCACCTCGGGAACGTCTACCAGCACGGCGACAACATCACCTACGGCGCCTACATCGTGCGCCCCAGCCTGGACGCGCAGGGGAAGCCCCAGGTCGAGCTGCGCATGGCGCTGTACGCCGGGGGCAAGAAGAACGACGAGCAGCCGTTCCAGGCGATGGATGGCGTCAAGCTCGTCGGCGACGTCTGGGTCTTCGGTCAGATCCTGCCGCTCGAGGGGTTCCGGCGCGGGACCGACTTCGAGGTCGAGGTCTCCTTGCGTGACGCCAAGACCGGGCTGACGCGCAGCCAGAGGATCCCGTTCACGGTCGCCAAGGACGTCGCGACTCCGCCCGAGGCGCCGAAGAAGTAGGATGGGGGACGTGGCCAACGAACCGCACGTTTTCGCCGGCATCGAGGAGGCCGCGGCGGAGTTTCGCCGCGGTCGCTTCGTCGTCATCGTGGACGACGAGGACCGCGAGAACGAGGGCGACCTCGCGATCGCCGCGGAGAAGGTGGACGCCGAGGCGATCAACTTCATGGCGACGAACGCCCGCGGCCTGATCTGCCTGGCGCTCACCGAGCAGCGCTGCGACGAGCTGCAGCTACCCGCGATGGTGGAGCACAACACCTCGCCGCACCAGACCGCGTTCTGCGTCTCGATCGAGGCGCGGGGGAGGGTCACGACGGGGATCTCGGCGGCCGACCGCGCCGCCACGGTCCAGGCCGCGATCGACCCCGCCACCAAGCCGCAGGACCTCCTCCGTCCGGGCCACACCTTCCCGCTGCGCGCCCGCAACGGCGGTGTGCTCAAGCGCGCCGGCCACACCGAGGCGTCGGTCGACCTCGCGCGCCTGGCCGGGCTCGTCCCGGCGGCAGCGATCTGCGAGATCATGGACACCGACGGCTCGATGGCACGCCTGCCCCGGTTGCTCGAGGTCGCGGCGGCGCACGGGCTCAAGGTCGTGACGGTGCGCGACCTGATCGCGTACCGGATGCACAACGAGCGCATCGTCGAGCGGATGGCCTCGCCGGTGCTGCCGACGCGCTACGGCGAGTTCCGCGTGCACGCGTACCGCGCGCCGGTGACCGGCGAGGAGCACGTGGCGCTCGTCATGGGCGAGATCACGGCCGAGCAGCCGGTGCTGGTGCGGGTCCACTCGCAGTGCCTGACCGGCGACGTGTTCGCGTCGGCGCGCTGCGACTGCGGCGCGCAGCTGGAGACGGCGCTCGAGCGCATCGCGGCCGAGCGCCGCGGCGTGCTGCTCTACCTGCTGCAGGAGGGCCGCGGCATCGGCCTGGTCAACAAGCTGCGCGCCTACGAGCTGCAGGACCACGGCGCCGACACCGTCGAGGCCAACCAGCAGCTCGGTTTCGCCGCCGACCAGCGCGACTACGGCGTCGGCGCGCAGATCCTGCGCGACCTCGGCGTGCGGCGGATGCGGCTGATGACCAACAACCCCGCCAAGTACGTCGCGCTCGAGGGGTACGGCCTCGAGATCGTCGAGCGCGTCGCGCTCGAGGTGCCGCCCACCGAGCACACCCGCAAGTACCTTGAAGCGAAGAAGAACAAGATGGGGCACCTGCTCCGCATGGTGTGAGCGCCGCAGGGCCGGTGCAGTGAAGTGTTCAGAGAGAAGAGTTAGAAGCGGCAAAGGGAAGAGGGTAGAGGGTAGAGGGAAGACCGAGACGCCGCATGCGCCTTGTCTCTCCCGAGCCCCGAGCCCCGAGCCCCGGAGCCCGGTCACGAGCTGCGGCGTGCGCGGACCGCGATCGTGCAGCGGCCGGTGCACACCAGCTCGCCGTTCTCGTCGCTCACATCGGCCGCGTACACCTGCGTCGTGCGGCCGCGGAAGAGCGGCCGCGCCGTGGCGGTGAGCGCGCCGCCGCGCTTGGCGCGCACGTGCGTGACGTTGAGGTCGACGCCGGCGACGGTGTGGGTGCGCAGGTCGACGCTCATCGCGGCGGCGAGCGACGCGACCGACTCGACGAGCAGCGCCGAGACCCCGCCGTGCAGCACCCCGAGGGGCTGGCGGTGGCGCTCGTCGATCTCCAGCGCGACCTGCATCGCGTCCGGGTCGTACCGGGTGACCCGGATGCCGAGCGGCCCGAACACCGTGTGCGCGTTGGCTTCCTCGATGACGCGGATGAACTCCTCGGTGTCCACGGCCACCTCCACTGACGGCCAGGATACGCCCGCGGAAGACACGCCGCCGCTATACTCGGTTCCCGTGAGCGAGCGTGTCACCGTCGGGCTCGAGCGGCTGCGAGACGACCCCGCGCTGCTGCGCGGGCGCCGGTACGCGCTGCTGGCCAACCAGGGGGCGGTCACGGCGGACCTCGTCCCGGCGTGGCGGGCTCTGGACGCGAGCGGCGGCACCCTCGTGCGCGTCTTCGCGCCGGAGCACGGGCTGTGGGGTGTCGCGCAGGACATGGAGGCGGTGGACGGCGAGACGCTGCTCGGCGTTCCGGTCGTCTCGCTGTACGGGTCCTCGGCGGCGACGCTGGCGCCGCGCCGCGCCGACCTCGAGAGGATCGACGCCCTGGTCGTGGACTTGCCCGACATCGGCTGCCGCTACTACACGTTCGCCGCGACGATGGCCCATACGATGTCGGCATGCGAGGCGGCCGGGGTCGAGGTGGTCGTCTGCGACCGTCCCAACCCGATCGGCGGCGTCGCGCTCGAGGGCGGTGCGGTCGAGCCCGGCTGTCGCTCGTTCGTCTCCGAGCTGCCGGTGCCGGCACGGCACGGGATGACGCTGGGGGAGCTGGCGCTGCTGCTGCGCGCCGAGCGCCACCCCGGCCTGGCGCTGTCGGTGCTCGCCTGCGACGGGTGGCGACGCGAGGCGTGGTGGGACGAGACCGGCCTGCCCTGGGTTGCGCCCTCGCCGAACATGCCGGCGCTGTTGACGGCGACGATCTACCCGGGCGCGTGCCTCGTCGAGGCGACCAACCTCTCCGAGGGGCGGGGCACGACGCGGCCGTTCCAGCTCGTCGGCGCGCCGTGGCTCGACGGTGAGGCGCTCGCGGCGCGCCTGGACGCGCTCGGGCCGCCGGGCGTCCGTTTCCGGCCGACCCGGTTCCGGCCGGAGTTCGGCAAGCACGCCGGCTCGGTGTGCGGCGGTGTCGAGTGGCACGTGACAAACCGTGCGGAGCTGCGCCCGCTCGAGACCGGTGTGCGGCTGCTGGCCGCTGTGCGCGCACAGCACCCGGACGAGTTCGCCTGGCGGCGCGAGGCGTACGAGTTCGTCGCCGACGTGCCGGCGATCGACCTGCTCACCGGCTCGAGCGCGGCGCGCGAGGCGATCGAGGGGCGGCGCGATCCCGGCCGACTCTTCGCGGCGTGGCGGGCGTCGTGCGCCGGCTTCGCGGCGAGCCGGTGCGCGTACCTCCTCTACCCGGCGCCGTGAGCCGGCGGCCTAGCGGCGGCCGCGCGGCTCGGGCCGCGGGTACAGGTACGTCGGCTGCGCCGTCCGGCCGTGGATCACCGAGGCGTAGACGAGAAGGACCGCGCCCGGCGTCGGGCTCGAGACCACGGCGCGGCCGTCGTCCAGGCCCGGCGCCCCGACCCTGAAGAAGAAGTCGTCGATCTGGGTCGCGAGACCGGGCCCGAGCTCGCCCTCGACCGTGCCCAGGCGGCGCCCGGCCGCGTCGAGCGCTGTGGCGCGCACCTCGATCGGCCTCGCGGAGAGGTTGACGACGCCAAGGTTGGTCCGCACTCCGGCTGCGCGGTCGGGATCGTAGGCGAGACCGGCGAACTCGGCTCGCCCGCCGTCGCGGACCGCCCGGTCCGCGTCGAGGCACGGGAGCAACGGACCGGGAGGCACCCCCGCCGCGTTGAACGTCAGGCTGGCGGCCGAGACCTGCCGGTCCTCCGCGACGAGGCGCACCGCGCCCATCCCGCGGCGGCCGAACAGCTGGACGAGCGCGTCGTCCCATGTGCGGCTCTGGTGCGGCGCCAGCGTCACCACGGTCTCTTCTGGTGGTCCCGTCGAGGCCCCGAAGAGGTCGGCCACGACGCGCACAGGCAGGGGGTTGGGGTTGGCGATCACGAGGCGGGTGCGCCAGAGGGACCCGCTCCGGCCGGACGTGCTGGCGGCCGGCAGCACCCAGAGCGGGGGCTGCGGCCGCCCCGGCCGGGTCGCACCGGGCGCCGGCGCCGTCGCGACGAGCCGGAACCCCCGCGGTGTTGGGGTTCCCTGCCGGAGCGCCGTCAGCAGCGGCCGACCGCCCAGCGCGTAGCCGACCTCGTTGCCGGCCATCGTGACCCCGGCGAGGAAGTAGAGAACCGCGATCGAGCGCAACAGCCGGCGTCGCCACGGCGAGGTCTGGCGCCCGGCGGTCAGCACGGCGAGGAACGGAACCGCGATGAGGGCGCGGCCGTACGCCCACGTCTCGCAGTAAACGTTGTCGCCGAGGAAGAAGCCGAGAGCCGCGAAGGCAAGGAACGTCAACTCGGCGGCGCGCCAGGTCGCGGGCCGCGACGCGACGGCGATGAGGGCCAGCGCCGTGGCGAGGACCGCCGCGGTGCCGAAGAGCTCGTCCCAGCGGACACCGTCGTGGAAGATCGCCGCGAGGTGGTGCGGCAGCCACGCGAACGGGAAGGCAAAACTGCTGGCGCCGGTGTTGAACGCGTACCCGAGGGCGTGGCGCAGGTAGAGCTGCCATCCGGCGGCGGCGGCGGTCGGAACGCCCGCAAACGCCGCCGCCGTGGCCCACCGTCGCTCCCGCAGCGCGTCCGCGGCGATCGCGACGGTGGCGAGAACCGAGGTCTCGCGCGTGAGCACCGCCAGTGTTGCGACCGCCAGCGCGGGGCCGAGGCGGTCGCGGCCGTAGAGCCAGAGGGCGGCGACCATGAGGCAGAGCGCGGCCGCGTCCGGGGTGGTGCGGAGCACGGATGCAGCCATCCCGGCGCCGCCCGCGGCGACCGCCGCCCACCACGGGGAGCAGCGTTCGTCCGCAAGCCAGCGGGCGAGCAGGTAGACCGCGGCGATGGCGAGGACCCAGCACAGCAGCTGGTAGAGGACGACGGCGGCGGAGCCGTGACCGAGCGCCAGGCACCAGGCGAGCAGCGGAACCAGGATCCGCGTCGCGCGGTAGGAGGGTGCGTCGAGG
>JAJXUY010000035.1 GCA_021782525.1 Acidobacteriota bacterium
CATCGTCAGGAACAGCACGATGAGCTCGGGCCGCAGCTCCTTCAGCCGCTTCGCGGTCCTGATGCCGTCCTCGGGGGGCATCGTGATGTCGAGCAGGATCATGTCGGGGCGCAGCGTCTCGGCGAGCCGCAGCGCCTCCGTGCCGTCGCCCGCCTCGCCGACGATCTCGAGATCGGGGTCGACCTGCAGCAACGCCCGCAGGCCGGAACGGACGACGGCGTGGTCGTCAGCAATCACGATGCGGATCGGCACTTGGCACCTCCACCACGATCGTCGTACCTCCCCCGGGCGAGCTCTCCACCACCATGGTCCCGCCCAGGGCCTCGGCCCGCTCCCGCATCCCGAGCAAACCGAGGTGGTCCCCGCGCCGCACCCGGTCGGGGTCGAACCCGGTGCCGTCGTCCTCGACCACCACGACGACACGGTCGCCGCGACACTCCGCCAACACGTCGACCCGGGTCGCGCCGGCGTGGCGCGCGACGTTGGTCATCGCCTCCTGGACCACACGGTAGAGGGCCGTCTCCACCACCACCGGGAGACGCTCGCTCGCGAACCCGCGCGCCTTGAAGCGCACCTCGAGGCCGAACTTGGACCCGGCCGATCGCACGTACTCCTGGAGCGCCGCCTCGAGCCCCAGCGGGTCGAGGCTCGGCGGTCGCAGGTCCACGGCCAGACGGTGCAGGCCGTCGATGACGGCGTCGGTGCGCTGCATGAGCTCGGCGACCCGCCCGGTCACGCTTCCGCCCTCGTCGATCTCCCGCTCCAGCAGGCGGAGCCCGAAGCGCAGCGACGCCAGGGCCTGTCCCGCCTCGTCGTGCAGCTCCCTGGCGATGGCGCGCCGCTCGTCCTCCTGGACCTCGACCAGACGGCGCGAGAGCGCCCGCATCCGCACCGTCGAAGCCTGCATCTGCTCGAAGAGAATCGCGTTCTCGACCGCCACCGAAGCCTGGGAGGACATCGCCTCGGCCAGCTTCATGTGCTCCTCGTTGAAGTAGTCCGCCTCCCGCTTGGAGAGCGAGAACAGCCCGGCGACGTCGCCGCGGGCGAACAGCGGCACCCCCATCCAGCTCGCCTCGGCCGCGGCGTCCGTCGGCAGGCTCCAGTCCGGGTCGGTGCGGACGTCGGGGATCCGGACCGCCGTGCCGGTCGTCAAGATGCCGTGCACGATCGGATGATCGGTCGGGTCGAACGCCGGCCGCTCCTTGACCGGGAGCGGGACCACACGGTCGCCGTCGAAGATCGCCCGGACGGAGACCCGCGACGCCTCCTCGAGGAGCATGACGCTGGCGCGGTCGAAGGGGACCAGCCCCCGCAGGCGGTCGAGCAGGGTCGCCAACACCGTCTCGCGGTCGAGGCTGCGGGTGAGCGCCACGGTCGCCTCGCGCAGCGCCTCGGCGACCGTCCGGGCGTGCCGCTCGGCCTCGTGGGCGAGCCACCGGTGGGTCACGTCCCGGGCCACGCTCAGCACTGATTGGACGCCGCCTTGCGGATCCCTTTCCGGGACCAGCCGGCAGTCGAAGTACCGCGTTCCGGTCGGGGCCGGAAACGCGAAGTCGAGCCGCCCGGGCCGTCCGGTTGCGACCACCTTCCGCAGCGCCGCATCCCACACCTCGACCAGATCGGACGGCATCCCCATTTCACGGTTCGTCTTGCCGACGAAGTCTTCCGCCGAGCGGCCGGTCACCCGCCCGGCCGAGGGGCTGGCGTACAGGTACCGCAGCTGTGGGTCGAAACGCGCGATGATGTCGGGCAGGTTCTCGACCAGCACCCTGAACTGCGCCTCGGCCTGGCGCAGATGCTCCGCGCCCTCGCGCACCTCTCTGGCGAGCCCGTTGCGGTCTTTCCGAAAGCCGTTGCGGGTGCGGCTGTTGAGCATCGCCACCGCGGCCATCTCGGCAAACACCCCGGCGAGACGGGAGTCGGCCGCGGAGAACCCTCCGGGCTTGTCGATCAGGCCGATCAACCCGGCGACCTCGCCGGCGATGACGATCGGCACGACGAGCGCGTTCTCCGGCGTCGCGCATCGACCGGCAGGGGGTACTTGCCCCACCTTCTTTCCCAGACTCTTGGCGATGACGGCCCGGCCGGTCGTGACCGCGCGCGCGAAGAGGCGGCCCAGCGGCTCGGGCAGGCCGGCCGAGGCGTCGATCTCGAGGCTGCCGGGGTCGAGACAGGTGACCTCGATGCCCCCCCCATCCGGCGCACACAGTGCGACGAGGCCGGCGTCGGCGCCGAGGATCGCCTTGCACGCCCCCAGGACCGGCTTCGCCGCGTCGGAGAAAGCGCGGTTTTCCAGCACCGCGCGCGCCGCCGCCAACAACGCGGCGACTTCACCGCTGCGGCCGTTCGTCTTTCCCTGCCGCTCCGGCGACTCCTTCATCGGACCTTCCTTGCGCTGCGACGGGCAGCGCCGATGCCTCCGGACGAGCCCTCGGTCGCTCTGCGAAGGCGGAAACGCGCGGTCCGGGGGCGGATATCTTGCGAGAAATATATCACTGGACGCTTTGATGCTGGCCGTTTCCCTATTCGCCGGATTGGGTATTTCCTACTCGGATGTGGGGGTCGGGTTCAGGTAGTAAATGCGCTTACCGGCGCAGCTTGGGCAAACTAGGGTGCATGCGCATAGCCGTCTGGAGGCTGACGTGAGCGAGCAAGGTGACTGGGACTTCGACCTCGGCGAGCTACCCTACCAAGCGCAACTGCGCAGGACCGCGCTTCGCCTCACCCGCAGCACGGAGGGCGCCGACGACTTGCTTCAGGACACCTACCTCAAGGCCTTCCGTGCCTATGGCACCTTTCACCCCGGCACCAACCTCAAGGCGTGGCTGTTCAAGATCCTCAAGAACACGTTCATCAACGACTACCGGAGGCGCCAGAAGACGCCCGCCCTGGTGGACTTCGTGGAGATCGAGGGGATCCTGGAGTCGGCGCTGGCGCCACTCCACGGTTCGGCGACCCGCACCCCCGAGGACGAGGTCGTCGACGCCTGCCTCGACAGCGAGGTACGGCAGGCGCTGGCTGACCTCCCCGCCTCGTTCAGGGTCGTGGTCCTCCTCGCCGACATCGAGGGCCACAGCTATCGGGAGACCGCCACGATCCTCGCGATTCCGCTCGGCACGGTCATGTCGCGCCTCTACCGTGGCCGCCGGCTTCTCGAGCGGGCGCTCCTCTCCTTCGGCGTGCGCTACCACTACCTGACCCGCAGACCGCGCCGCTTGCGTTCGAACGACCTCAATCTCGAACGGATCTTCGGCGCCGCAGCACCGGCCGGACCTGGGCAAGAGATCGGCCAGGTAGTTCTTACCTAGGCCGTGGCTCGACTCAAGGGTAGAAAGTGCGCTTCACGGTTTGGGGCCGAAGGAGCAGGATTGGGTTGCGCATCGGAAGGGGAGGTGTTCCATGAAGCGCCCAGGAGTGAGCAAATTCTCCGTCGTCTGCCGCGCTGCCGGCGCGGGGCGGGCTGCGGTGCGAGCCGAAACCGATGCGCGGGTGGGCGCGAGGCCCCCGGCTCTCCTGGAGCTGCAGTGGCGAGGCCGAAGCGGCAGGTTCCGCCACCTCGTTCTCACTCCGGGTGGGTTGCGGCGAGTGCTCGGGACCTCCGGCATCGCCGCCCTGTTCGCTCTCGCCGTCGGCGGCGCTCTCTCCGTGCGCTCGGATCGTTTCCCGAGCCTTCTTGGTCACGACCCGGTTGCGCGCGAGAACACGGAACTGAAGGCGCGGCACGCCGCACTGCGCGAGCAAGCGCTCGACGCTGCCGCGCAACTCGACGAGCGCATCGAGCTGGGGCACAGGATGCTCGGAATGGCAGAAACCCCGGCTCATGCATGGGAAAGCCAGAGCCTTCGCCTGCCGGCGAGAGCCGCCGGCGACGACGTAATCCTCGCCTGGATCTCGGAGCAGGAGGCGCGGCTCGCGGCGATCGGGAACGAGCTGGCTGCTGGCCGGGTTGGGGAGGGCGGAGAGCGTGCGTCGGTCCCGGCGCCGGCCTACACGGTTCCAGTACCCGTTCGCAACGCCACGACGCTCATGGTGGCGGGCCTGGCCTCAGCCAGGACTCAAGAAGCGGCGCCGACCAGGCGTTGACGACCACGCAGGAGGTGATCACTGTTCGGACGGCGCCGCCCCGAAAGCGCCATGCCCCTCAGGGGCGAGCTCCTGAGCCCCGAGGGCCTCGAGGAGTGCGCCAGGACGCTCGCCGCCGGCTTCACGCTGGCGCCCGCGTCGCGGATCGGCGGGCGCGAGGTGCTGCCGCGGCTGGAAGGAAACATCCGCGCCCTGATCGCCGCGTACCGCTCCCTCGCCGACGACGTCCACCAGGGCGTCGCCGTTTCACCGGCCGCCGAGTGGCTGCTCGACAACTTTCACCTCGTCGAGTCGGAAGCGCGCGCCGTGCGGCACGACCTCCCCGTCCGCTACTACCGGAGGCTGCCGAAGCTCGCGGCGCGCGAGTTCTCGGGCCAGGCCCGCATCCATGCGCTGGCGATCGAGCTGATCCGCCACGGCGACGGGCGCCTCGACGAGGAGCGCCTGACGCGCTTCATCCGCGCGTTTCAAACGGTGGCCCCGTTGACGATCGGCGAGTTGTGGGCGTGGCCGAGCATGCTCAAGCTCGCGCTCCTCGAGAACCTGAGGGTGCTGACCGACGGGATCCTGGCGGGACGCACGGCCCGCCGGGACGCGGATGCCGCCCTCGCCTGCCTGGAGGGAGGCGGCGCGCCCGTTCCTCTGCCCGACCCGCTGCCGAACGCGTTCGTGGCGCAGCTCCGGCAGCGGATGCGCGAGCACGACCCCCGCGTGTCCCCCCTCGCCGCCGCGGTGGAGCAGGCGCTCGCCGCGCGGGGCGCGACACCCGAGGATGCGGTCCGCTCAGAGAATCAGCGCCACGCGACCGATCAGGTCTCCACCGGCAACACGGTGACGAGCCTCAGGTTCTGCGCGACGCTCGATTGGAGCCGCTTCGTCGAGCTGGTCAGCCGGGTGGAGGAGATCCTGCGGCGGGACCCGGCCGGTGTCTACCCGCGGATGGACTTCGCCAGCCGCGACCGCTACCGGCACGCCGTCGAGGACCTCGCCGAGCCGACCGGCGAGGCGCAGGTGCGCGTCGCGTTACGCGCCGTCGAGAGCGCCCGCCGGGCCGCAGAGCAGGACGGCGCCGGCGACAGGGCGGCGCACGTCGGCCATCACCTGATCGGCCCGGGCCGGCGCGACCTCGAAATCGACGTGGCGTATCGCCCCCGCCTGGCCCACCGGCTCCGCCGGTGGGCGTTCGCCCATGCCACCGCGGCGTACCTCGGCGCCATCGGTCTCCTGACCGGATTCGGCGTTCTCGGCGCCTATGCGTACGCGGGGGCGGCGGGCGCCGCCGCGATGGCGACGGCCGCCGCCTTGCTCGCCCTGCTTCCCGCGAGCGAGCTCGCCCTGCTCGTCGTCCAGCGCATCGTGGCCGCGCTCGTGCCGCCGCGCCGGCTCCCCCGCCTCGATTTCAGCGACGGGATCCCCGAGAGCGGCCGCACGATGGTGGTCGTGCCGGTGCTGCTGGGCAGCGTCGGGGAGGTCGAGCGCCTCCTGGCGCACCTGGAGGTGCAGGCACTCGGCAACCTCGACCCCAAGATCCACTTCGCGGTCCTCTCGGACTTCAAGGACGCGCGGACGCTCTCGGTGGCCGGCGACGACGAGATCCTGGCCGCGGCGGTGGCCGGCATCGAGGCGCTCAACCGCCGGCACCTGCGCGAGGGGAACGACCGCTTCTACCTGTTCCATCGCGATCGGCGGTGGAACCCGAAGGAAGGCGTCTTCATGGGCCGGGAGCGCAAACGGGGGAAGATCGAGGAGTTCAACCGCCTGTTGCGCTCCGCGGCCGACACCAGCTTCTCCGTCAAGGTCGGCGACCTCGCGGTCCTCCCGGCGGTGCGCTACGTCCTCACCCTGGACGCCGACACGCGACTCCCCCGGGGCGCCGCACGGACCCTGATCGGGATCATCTCGCACCCGCTCAACAGAGCGGTCGTCGACCCCGCCCTCCGCAGAGTCACCGAGGGCTACGGCATCCTCCAGCCGCGCGTGAGCGTCAACCTGGGGAGCGCCGGCGGGTCGCTGTTCGCGCGGGTGTACGCCGGGCACACCGGCGTCGACCCCTATACGACGGCGGTCTCGGACACCTACCAGGACCTGTTCGGCGAAGGAGCCTTCACCGGCAAGGGACTGTACGACGTCGACGCGTTCCAGGCGACCGTGGGGTGGCGCGTCCCCGAGAACGCGCTGCTGTCGCACGACCTCTTCGAGGGGCTGTACGCGCGCACGGCGCTCGTCTCCGACGTGGAGGTGGTGGACGACTATCCGGCCAACGTCCTCGCGCACGCGCGGCGGCAGAACCGCTGGGTGCGCGGCGACTGGCAGATCCTCGCCTGGCTCTTCCCGCTGGTGCCGACGCCGCACGGGTTCGTGAAGAATCGCCTCCCGCTCATCAGTCAGTGGAAGATCCTCGACAACCTCCGCCGCAGCCTCGTGGCGCCCGCGCTCCTCGCCTACTTCGCGGCCGCGTGGGCCTTCCTGCCGGGGAGTCCTCTCACCTGGACGCTGGGCGGCCTCGCGGTCGTCGCGTTCCCGTTCGTCTCCTCGCTCCTGCACCTTCTGGAGCGCCGCCCGGCGCACGAACCGGCTCGCGTCCACCTCCGCGGCGTCGTGGACGACCTGAGCACCGCCTTGGCGCAGGCGCTCCTGACGCTGGTCTTCCTCCCGTTTCACGCATGGGAGTCGGTGCACGCCATCGCCGTGACGCTCGTCCGGCTCGTCATCACGAGGCGCCGCCTCCTCGACTGGGAGACGGCGGCCGCGCAGGCGGCGCGCGCCACGCGGGTCCTGCGCGAGGGGGTGCGCTCCTTCTTCGTCGAGATGGCCGCGAGCCCGATCGCCGCCCTGGGACTGCTCGCCATCACGGTCGCGGCGCGGCCCGGCGCCCTACCCCTGGCGCTGCCGTTCCTCGCCCTGTGGGCGGCGGCCCCCGCCTGCGCGTACTGGCTCAGCCAGCCGACGGTGCCGCGCCGGCGGGAACTGTCGCCCGAGGACCGCGATCTCCTGAGGAAGGTGGCGCAGAAGACCTGGCGCTTTTTCGAGACGCTGGCCGGGCCGGAGGACCACTGGCTCCCTCCCGACAACCTCCAGGCAGACCGGGACCCCGCCGTGGCTCACCGGACCTCGCCGACCAACATCGGGCTGGGCCTCCTCTCCACGCTCGCGGCGCACGACCTGGGCCTGCTGACGGCGGACGCGATGGTGGATAGGCTGGAGGCGACGCTGACCACGGTCGAACGGCTGGAGCACCACGAGGGGCACCTGCTGAACTGGTACGACACGCGGAACCTCGCGCCGCTCCTGCCGCGCTACGTGTCCACGGTGGACAGCGGCAACCTCGCGGGGGCGCTCATCGCCCTCGCGGAAGGGTGCCGGCAACTCGGCGCGTCCCGACCGGACCTGGCGTTGCGTCTATCCGACGTCGCCCGCCGCGCGGCGGCTCTCGCGGACGGGATGAACTTCGCCTTCCTCTACGACCGCCAGCGCCAGCTCTTCGCGATCGGCTACCGCATGGCCGACGCCGGCGGCCCGGGGCGACCGGACGGCGCCTACTACGACCTCCTGGCCTCGGAGTCGCGCCTCGCGAGCTTCTTCGCCATCGCCAAGGGCGACGTCCCGCAGAGCCACTGGTTCCACCTGGGACGGCTCGTGGTCAGCGTCGACGGCGTCCCGACGCTCGTCTCCTGGAGCGCGACGATGTTCGAGTACCTGATGCCGCTCCTGCTGATGAGGACGTACCCGGGGACGCTCCTCGACCAGAGTTGCCGCATGGCCATCAGGAGACAGGTCCGCTACGGCCGTGAAAGGCACGTTCCCTGGGGAGTCTCCGAGTCCGCCTACGACCTGACCGACCGCGCCGGCAACTACCAGTACAAGGAGTTCGGCGTCCCGGGCCTGGGGCTGAGGCGAGGTCTGGCGGACGAGCTCGTCGTCGCTCCCTACGCGACCGCTTTGGCCGGTCTGCTGGAACCGGCCAAAGCCGCACGCAACCTGCGGCGGCTGACGGGCGAGGGAGCCGAGGGGGCGCTCGGATACTACGACGCCATCGACTACACGGCGCGCAAGCCGGACGACGGCGGCGAGGGGGCCGCGCAGCCCGGCGCCGGCGTCGTCGTGAAGATCCACCTGGCACACCACCAGGGGATGACGCTCGTCGCCATCGCCAACATCCTGCTGGGCGACGTGATGGTCGACCGCTTCCATGCGGACCCCCGCATCCAGGCGACCGAGCTCCTGCTGCAGGAACGCATCCCGCGCGAGGCGCCGGTCATCGAGCCGCGTCCGGCCGAGGAGACCCGGGCCGAGCCGCCCGCGCTCGCCCGCGCCCCGCGCCGCTTCCGCTCGCCGCACACGCCGTACCCGCGAGCGCAGATCCTTTCAAACGGCAGCTACGTCGCGATCGTGACCAACGGGGGCGGCGGCACGAGCTTCTGCCGCGGGCGCGCCGTGACGCGATGGCGCGAGGACCGCACCTGCGATCCCGGAAGCCAGTTCGTCTACCTGCGCGACGTGCACACCGGCGCCGTCTGGTCCGCGGCGTACCAGCCCACGGCCAAGGAACCCGACAGCTACCTGGTGGAGTTCCTCGCCGAGAAGGCGACGTTCGAACGGGTCGACCACGAGATCGCAACGCGCCTCGAGGTCGCCGTCTCACCGGGCGACGACGCCGAGATCCGCCGCGTCTCGCTGACCAACCGGAGCGATCGACCCCGCGAGATCGAGCTCACGAGCTACGTCGAGATCGGTCTGGGATCCGTCGCTGACGACGTCGCCAACCCCGCCTTCGGAAAGCTCTTCGTCGAGACGGAGTGGATCGCCGAGAACACGGCCCTGCTGGCGCGGCGCCGGCCGCGCGGCCCGCACGACCCGCCGCTCGTCGCGTTCCACGTGCTGGCGATGCAGGGACCGACACAGGCCCAGGTCGAGTGGGAGACCGATCGGATGCGGTTCCTGGGGCGCGGGCGCGGCCCCGACAACCCCAGGGCGATGGACGGGCGCGCGCTCTCGGGCACGACCGGCGCGGTCCTCGACCCGATCATGAGCGTCCGAACCCGGCTGCGGCTCGCGCCCGGGGGGTTCGCCCGCGTCTCGTTCACGACCGGCGTCGCCGCCGACGAGACGGCCGCGCGCGAGTGCGCGCAGAAGTACCACGACCACGGCGTCGCCGCCCGCGCCTTCGCCCTGGCCTACACGCAGGCGCTGATGGCACAGCGACACCTCGGCATCTCCGTCGAGCAGGCCCAGCTCACGGAACGGCTCGCGTCCCGCGTCTTCTTCTCCGACGCGTCCCTGCGGGTCGACGGGGAGACGCTGGCCGAGAACACGCTCGGCCAGGACGGCCTGTGGAAGTTCGGCATCTCGGGCGACCTCCCGATCGTCCTCGTCCGCGTCAAGGAGCCGGACGACGTGCAGCTCACCCGCCAGGTCCTGACCGCCCACGAGCACTGGCGCCTGAAAGGGCTGAAGGCCGACGCCGTGATCCTGAACGAGCACCCGGCGAGCTACCGCGAAGAGACGAACCAGCAGCTCACGCAGCTCGTCGACGGCGGCCCGTGGAGCGCCTGGAAGGGGAAGCCCGGCGGCGTGTTTCTCCTCCGGGCCGATTCGCTCCCGGAGGCCGAAACGACCCTGCTGCGCGTGGTCGCCCGGGCGGTCCTCTCCGGCGACCGCGGCACCCTCGAGCAGCAACTCGACCACGCGGAAGCGGAGCCCCCGCTCCCGGTTGGCGCCGCCCCGGCCGACGAGGCCCCGGATCCGGGACCGCCGGAAGCCCAACCTGAGCCACCGCCGCTGCTCCTCGCCAACGGTCTCGGCGGCTTCACCCGCGACGGCCGCGAGTACGTCGTCGTCCTCGACGGCGAGCGGGAGACGCCGCTCCCCTGGATCAACGTCCTCGCCAACCCGCGCTTCGGGAGCCTCGTCACCACCTCCGGGGCGGCCCACACCTGGGCCGAGGACAGCCGCGAGAACCGGCTCACGCCGTTCGCCAACGACCCCGTCACCAACCCGACCGCCGAGGCGATCTTCGTCCGCGACGAGGCCGGCGGCGCCGTGTGG
>JAJXUY010000036.1 GCA_021782525.1 Acidobacteriota bacterium
GCCCGAAGGCCTCTCACCTGGCTATGCGTTCAGCGATCGGCTTGCTCCGGAATCGGTGATCGGCTTCGTCCGGAATGAGCGATCGGCATGCCCCGGAATCGGTGATCGGCATGGCCCGGAACACGCACCAGATCCGCCAGTACGGGCTCGCCGTCGTGACCCAGGCCCTCGGCGACGCCTGTGCCACCTCGCATCCGGGGCTCTGAAGAAGGGCGCTCGAACTGACACTCCCAGATGGTCATCACCCGCCAGCGTTTTTGTCAGGCTGGCGGGGTATGAAAACCCTTACGACGCCACGCGCGCGAGGAGCACCACCCCCGATGAAGAAGTCCCGCAACCGACCAGTCGCCATTGACCTCTTCGCCGGGGCCGGTGGGCTTACCGAAGGACTTGAGCAAGCTGGCATCTGGCCCGCCGTGGCCGTCGAGCTTCATCCGCAGCCCTCCCTGACCCACGCCTTCAACCACCCCAACACAACCCTCATCGCTGGAGACATCCGGAAGCTCTCCTTGAAGCTGCTGCGCCAGAAGCTTGTCGAGCGGACCGGAAGAGCAGAGGTCGACCTCGTGGCCGGTGGACCGCCATGCCAGGGGTTCAGCACGGCGGGGAAGAAGGAGGCGCACGACCCCAGGAACTCGCTGTTCTTCCAGTTCGTGAACGTCGTGGCCGAGTTCAAGCCTCGGATGTTCTTGCTGGAGAACGTGCCGGGATTCAAGAAGATGCACGGAGGAGCGGCGTTCCACGAAGCGTCGCGCCTCTTCACCGACCTCGGCTACCAGTTGGTCGACACGGTGGTTGAGGCCTTCAGGTTTGGCATCCCCCAGCGCCGGCAGCGGTTCGTCATGGTCGGGTGGCTGCCGGGGAAGGCCAAGCCGTTTCAGTGGCCCGAGCCGACTCACGGCGCGATCGACGCCGACGTGCTCCCGCTCTTCCCGACTCAACTGCTGCCGCTTGTCACGGTAGAGCAGGCCATCAGCGATCTGGCCTTTGTCGAGCCCGGATGGGAGGCGCGCCGGCAGGGGCTGCCCGTGGAGTCCTCCTTCCAGGAGGACAGGCGCGCGGGATGCGACCTCCTCTTCAACCACCTTGCGAGCCGTCACCGCGAGAAGGCGGTCACGATGTTCTCCCATATCGACGAGGGGCGCACGATCAGCATGGTGCCCGAGGAGCACCGGAGCGCTAAGCGGACCATGGCGCGCCTCAACCGAAAGTCGATCTCCAACACGGTGCTCGCGCTGCCGGATGACCTGATCCACTACGAGCAGCACCGAATCCCAACGGTCAGGGAGATGGCGCGGTTCCAGAGCTTCGACGACGACTTCGTGTTCATCGGCAAGCGCACGTCCGGCTTCATGGAGCGGCGCTTCGACGTACCCCAGTACACGCAGGTCGGAAACGCGGTGCCGCCCTTGCTCGCACGGGCGCTGGGACTTGCGCTCCAACGGTCGCTCGGCGGCAAGATCGAGGACATTCGCGCCATCAAGGAGAGGCGGGCCCGCCACTCCTGGGTGCGTGGGACCTCTGGTTTCGCCGGATACACGTTGTCGCCTGAGGCCGAGGGCAAACTGGCGCTGTTCGACGTGGATGGCAAGCCCATCCCCCTCCCGACGTCCGACACCGACCTGGCCGTCGTTGACGCCGCACGGCAGCACGAGTGGAAGAACCAAACCGATACGCGGAAGCGCGGCCAGTGGTCACCTGGAGTGGCCAAGCCATCTGCCAGAATGAAGGCACGTCGCGGCATTCGCGGCCGTGCGGCGAATGGGCCGTAGGCCGCTACTTCTTCCGGCGCCGGACCCCGCCTTCGGCGGCTCTAGGGGTGGCCACTTCCTCGAGGCTTGGCGAGACCCTGATGGCCTTGCCGAAGACCTTTTGGATCAAGTCAGGGAACTCGCGGAGGCTCTGCCACCCAGCCGGCTTTGTGTCGTCGGTCCGCGTCGTGTAGCGGTGCAGGAACATGTAGGTGTTGTTCCGGCACTGGCCTGACTCGAGTTCCCCCTTGGGCAGGGTCGTCTCCATCTTGTAGATGTTCGCGGTGCAGATGGCGTGAGTGATTGGGTGCTTGGTGAGCACCCGAATCTTCGTGCGATGGATGGGGCAGTCGGCCACGTGGGCCGGATGCGGGCAGGTCGTTTGGTGGAGATCCAGGTAGAGCTTCCACCTGGCAGCCTGCCCAGCGCGATCGACAAGCGACGTCTTGGCGGAGAGGAAGAGCAGCGGACTGGCGTCGGATCCCCCCTCCTCCCACAGCGAGATGTCAATGTCCGGCTCAACCTTGAACGGGCCGCCCGTGTCGTTGCCGTAGATGGTCAACTCGTCCTTCATCGACTTCGGCGCGTTGGGCCCAGCGTTGACCGGGAGGTCGCTCGACTCCAACCACCGAAGAACACCGTACTCCACCAGCCCCTGGTAGTTCGTGCCGGCCGAGCGCTTGATGGAGTTGATCGCGTCGATGCCCTGTTTCCCGGAGTCGCTGATCTGTTTCAGCACCTCGTCCTTGCTGCCGATGAACATCCGCGTGATGTGGGCAAGTGCCTCGCACTCTGGCCACGGGTCGCCATCCGCTTCCAGTTTCTTGAGCAGCGCGTCGTAGGGGCGGATGCCCGGCATCAGCCGGCTACGCTGGCGGAGTTCAGCAAGCCTTCGCTGGCGGTTCTTGGAGGCCTGTTGGCGGGTGGTCATGGCGTTCAGGGTGCACGGTGCGCCAGGGGTCGTTGGGAGGTAACCGCCCGGGGAAGGACGTCTGGCGAGGTTGAACGGGCGGCGTGATCCTCCGCGCTTCACTGCGGAGGAAGACATGGAATATCAGAACCAGGCCCGTTGGAAGAAGCTCGTCGCCGACTACGAGGCAAGCGAGCTGACGCAGCGCGAGTTCGCCTCCGAGCGAGGCGTCTCGTTCAGCAACCTGCGCAACTGGATCTACGAGCTGCGCGACAAGGAGGGGCTGCACCGGGCCGCTCGTGTCCAGCCAAGGCTCGCGCACGCTGACGACGCGGACGCCGATTCGGTCGCACTCCAGCACGGCCTGGATGGACGCGATCATCGTGCGGTGAAGCCGATCGAGCGCCCACACGACGATGGCCCCAACGCGGCCCGCGCGCGCGTCCTCCATCATGCGGTCGTACACGGGCCGGGCCTTCGCGGCGGACGCGACCTCGCGGTACTCGACGGTATTGAAGCCGCGGGCCTCAGCGAGCCGACGAACGTCGGCGGCCTGGGACTCGGGGTTCTGTTCCTCGGTGCTGACGCGGAGGTCCTCACCGCGGATGAAAGTCTCCTCGCGCAGGTCGCGCACGTGCTCATCGTGACTCGCTACGGCTGCTAGGTGATGGCCGGATGAGCGTCGCGAGTGGGCGCCCGGCCGTGTGGCACCTCGAAAGGAAGCGTGCAGTGGAAGGTAACCTTGCAAGAACGCCTTCCACGTGACAGACTTCTCCTCATGACTGTGAAGCGACCGACCCCCGAGGAACTTGCGGAGCAGCTTCGAGAGATCACCGTCGCGTTGCACCGACGCGCGCGCGCTGAGCCCGCTGACGAGGTCGTCCCCGGCGAGACGCTTCCTTACTCGCAGCTGTCCGTGCTGAAGCGCTTGGAGGCCGACGACCCTGCGACGACGGCAGATCTGGCGCGCGCGGAAGCGATGACGCCGCAATCGATGGGGGAGATCGTGGCCGCGCTCGAAACCTTCGGCTACGTCACACGTCGCGACGACTCCAGCCACGGCCGCCGGCGCCTCATCTCGATGACCGCCGCGGGGCGGAGAGTGCTGGCCGTCAACCGGGCGGTTCGCTTGCGCTGGGCCGCCAACGTGATCGCTAAGCAACTCGACGCAGACGAGCAACGGACTCTCGCCGACGCCCTTTCACTGTTGCGCAGAGTCTTCATGTCGGGACAGGCGTCCTGAGTGACCACCATCCGTAAGGAGTGTGAAGCCATGCCCGCAACGGCTCTGGATCCTGGAACCGGTCTAGTCGTCACCGACCGTCAGAAGGGATTTTCATCGTTTCGGGCGTCCCACTCGTCTCGGGACATCGTCGCGAACACCGCGCGCCCTGGCCGAGGCCGTGCTTGTGAACGTGGATGGCAGAGTGCTTCAATGGCCCGAGACCGAGAGTTGCTGCAGGTACACATCATTGGCAGGCATGGGCGTCGTGTCCGGCGCCTCCTCGGCACGTTCGGCCATATCGGCGAAATCGCTTTGTCGGCGGTCGTGAGCGCGCTCTTCCGCGGAGGCGCCCCCGCGTGATGGCCTGGTTCCGGTGGACGAAGCTCGTTGCGGAGTGAGAGTCGAGCGACCCGACGCAGCGCGAGTGCGCGACGGAGCGCGGAATCTCGCCCGGCCACCTGCTTGAGATGATCTGGCGGCCGCGATCGAGCGCCTTCAACGGCTTGCCGAGTTCAGAATGACGCGTGAACGGGTTCATGCATGTCCACTTAAAACTGATGGGCGGGAGTCACGATGGAATGGTGGCATGGCATCTCCTACTTCTTCGGCGGCGCGTTTCTTGGCAACGCGATGCCACACCTCGTGACCGGGGGCATGGGTCGTTCTTTTCCAAGCCCCTTTGCAAAGCCACCGGGTCAGGGACTGTCTTCTCCGACCGTGAACGTCCTGTGGGGTGTCTTCAACCTCGCGGTTGCCTATGCCCTGACCTGTCGGGTCGGAGAGTTCAGCCTACGCTCTACGACTCATGTGGCGTTGCTGGGAGCGGGGTTTGTTCTCATGGGCGTGGTGAATGCGCGCCTATTCGGACGCTTCCATGGAGCGTCAATCGGGTCATGACGCGAGACTCGCGCGCGATGATTTGTGGCGGCGGTTCCCTCGTGTTCCTCGTGGCCGCGACCGCCGTGCTCGTGGCACTGCTCCATCTCTCGGGCCTCCCAGCGGCGTTCCTCCGCGGGGCGATGGAGGCGGCGATGCTCGTCGTGGGGTACGTGGGCCTACGCTGCACCTGCGACGCCTTCCGGGAGGTCGCGCGAGCTCTCCCCCAGGTCCTCGGCTCGATAGGGGTGCTGGTCGCGGCATGCGGAGCCATCGGGTGGGCGCTCACGCGCGTCGGTCACCCGGATGTGCTGACCTCCTACTTCGCCACGAGGCCTGGGAGAGTCGATTCCATCGCGATCATCGCGGCTGGAACATCGGTCGAGTTGCCTCCCGTGATGGCGACCAAGATCAGACGCTTGCTCGCTGGTTTGCTGCTCGGTCCGACGCCTGCCAAGAGCGCGTTCCGCCTCGCCCCTGTCGCGCCTATTCCCCAGGAGATTTGTACGTGAGCTCGATCACATTCGACCCCAAGACCTCCGCCCTCCTCGTCATGGACTTCCAGAATGCCATCGTCGAAATGGTCGGCACGGGCAAGGACGCCCTCCTGACGGAGACCGCCAAACTCATCGACGCTGCGCGTAAGGGCGGAATGCGGCTCATCCACATCGTCGTCGGGTTCCGTCCCGGCTACCCCGAGGGGAGCCCGCGCAACCAGAACTTCGGACCTATCCGCGAGAGCGGTCGGTTCGCCGCAGGTTCACCGGGGACGGAGATTCATCCCGTGGTCGCGCCCAGACCGGGAGAGGTCATCGTGACCAAGCACCGGGTGAGCGCGTTCGCCGGGACGGACCTCGACATGATTCTGCGGGCGAACGGCATAGAGACTCTCTTGCTTGCCGGCATCTCTACGGGCGGGGTCGTCCTCTCGACCCTCCGCCATGCTGCCGACGCGGACTATCGCATCGTCGTCGTCGAAGATTGCTGCGCGGATCGGGACCCCGAGGTGCACCGCATGTTGATGGAGAAAGTCTTCGTACGGCAGGCGACTGTGATTTCCGCGAGCCAGGCGACTGCGGCGCTCAGCGCACCGTGACGGATCCGGTCCGATCGGTCAGCGAACGAAACAGAGGTAGGGGTTCACGCTCGATGCTCCGCCACCTTCGAATCGTCGTCCTGGTCACGGTGATGCTGACCTTGTTCGGCGGCATGCACTATTACCTGTACGCCCGTCTGCTGGGGGCGCTCGGCCCCTGCTCCACGAGCGAGATCTGGTCGCTGCGGGGGTTGGCGGTGTGCGGAGCCGTCTCGTTTCCTTTGCTGAGGATTCTGTCTCGAACCCGCGTGTGGCGTCCCACCGCGCTGGTCAACTGGGTGGTGATGGTGTGGCTGGGGCTCGCGCTGTACGCCTCCCTCGCCGCCCTCGCGCTGCAGGCGGGAATGTTCATCCTCCGGAGCGCTGCGCTCGGTATCCATGCCCCGATGCTGCTCAACCTGTCGCCTGGACACGCCGGGCTCGCGCTGGTGAGCGCGACCGCCGTGGTGATCGCCGCGATCAGTGTCGCGACAGCCCAGGCCATGCCACGGACCACGGATGTCGAGGTCGCGCTCGCCCACCTCCCACGCTCTCTCGAGGGATTCTCCGTGGTGCAACTCAGCGACGTACACGTGGGTCCTTTCTCTCGCGCAGGGCGCCTGCGCGGAATGGTGGAGCGCGTCAACTCCCTCGCGCCTGACCTCGTGGCGATCACCGGCGACCTCGCCGACGAGAAGGTGGCGCACCTGGTCGAGGCCATGCGAGTGCTGCAGAACCTCAAGGCGCGCCACGGCGTGCTGGCGGTCACGGGAAACCACGACTTTCATGCCGGCGTAGACGAGGTGGTTCGGTGCGCGGAGGCGGGTAACGTGCGCTTTCTGCGAAACGAGAGAGTCACCGTGGCTGGGGCGATCGACGTCTATGGAATCGATGATCCCATCGCCGCGCGCATGGAGGGCGACCAGGCGCCTCGACTCGAGCAGGTGATCGGTCCCGCGACGCGGCAGCGTGCCTCGATCCTCCTTTGCCACCAGCCACTGGGTTACCCCCGTCTCGCGGAGTTGGGTGTCGGTCTGGTCCTGTCCGGTCACACGCACGGCGGCCAACTCTGGCCGATATCCTGGCTCGCCCGAAGGCTCTATCCACACAACGCCGGGCACTACCAGATCGGCGCGAGCCACTTCTACGTCTCGCGCGGCACGGGAACATGGGGACCGCCCATGCGCCTCGGCGTGCCGTCGGAGATCGTCCGCGTGCGTTTGCGCACCCTGCGCTGACCCTGACGAGTCTGCCAATGAACCGGCCTTGGCGATCTGGTCCCGTCCGACGGTGATTCAATCGGCTTCGCGGCGTGACAGGCAGAAGGAATCGCCATTTCCGACTGCGATGAACGGCACCAGATCCTCGGGCCAGCCGCCGACTGCCTCCACGGCCAGGCGCCACTCGTCGAGCGCCACCATGTCGTCGCGGGTGCGCAGGGCATCGAGCCAGGCCTGCTTTCGCGCTTGCATGGCGAGGTAGGACTCCCGGCTGGGACCGTCCATGGTGCGCCGCCTCGTCCCGCCTACCCCTGCGCCACCCCCGGCACCGCGAAGGGCACCGGCTCGCCCTCCAGTGCCGCCGCCTCGGCGGTGCAGACGGCGGCCTCCTCCGGCTCGCCGGCCGTCCGCGCCACCTCGGCCTTGCAGAGCCAGGCCTCGCGCTCCATCGGGTGGAGGAGCGTGGTCGCCGCTGCGATGGCCCGGGCCCGGGGGAGGTCGCCGGTGGCCGCGCAGAAGCGGGCCATGGCCACGTGGGCGGGGACGTCGGCCCCGCCGACGCGGGTGAGGAGCTCATAGAGCCGGGGCGTGGCCGGGTCGTCCACCTTGCGCTCGGGCGCGGCGAGCGCATCGCGAATGCGGCGGGCGATGATGTCGAAGGAGTTGCGGAACGGGATGGCGAGCGGATCGAGAATCACCGCCTGGACGACGAGGTCGAGGGCCACTGGCAGGTCTCCCATGTTGTCGGCAGCGATGGCCATGTTCCAGAGGACGAAGGCGGAGGTGGCGCCGAGCCGCTTCAGCTCCTCCTGTGCGGCGCGGTAGACCTCCAGCGCCTGCCCATGCTCGTGCTCGTTGAAGAGCTCCCGGGCGCGGTCGAGCTCGGAGAGCAGGTGGCGGAGCTTCGGGTTGTTGAAGAGCTTCATGTGCGACCTCCTGGGCGTGGGCGTGTGGGAAGAGAGCGACGCCGGCCGGTGGCCGGGTCGTCAGCTGAGGCTGCTGCGGTGCGGGGACTACCCGGCTGCTTCCCGCGAAAGTGCTGCGGCGCGAGCCAGGGCCGAGGCGGCGCCTTCGAGGTCGCCGCGGCGGAGGCAGTCGAGCGCGATTGCGATGTGCCCGGCGACGCTGAGAGGAAAGCCGCTCATGGCTTGAAGGTTACTGGAGGGACGGACATGGGGGGGCGCGGGCAGCCGGTGACGGCGCCCCAGGCGGTGCGCAGGAGGAGCGGATCGACCCCCTCCAGGCAGTCCTCCAACTCACGGATGGTGCGCTGGCCCGGCTTGCCGGGCAACGCGCAGCTGCGGACCCGATGGCGCCGGACGCCCACGTCCACCCGCCGCATGACGATCTCCGTCCGATGGCGGCCGTCCGGCTGGCAGTTCGCGCGGTAGGTCCACTTGGTCCCGTCGGGGAGCAGTCTCGCCGGATGGTCGCGGAGGTCGTCGAGCTGGAAGGTGAAGGAGCCCGGCTCGTTCAGGAGGGCCAGGATGGTTCCCGGCTCCAGCCCCGATTCGGAGTGGAGCGTGACGCCCCGGCCCGGGCGCGGCGTGAGCCGCTCGGCGAGATCGATGACCTCGTGGTCCATGGCCTCGCCTCACCGGAGACCGGCCAGGAGCTGCTCGGCGAGGTCGGTCCCCTCCCAGGGGAAGCCGCCGTCGGCGTCGGGCGCGCGACCGAAGTGGCCGTAGGCGGCCGTTCGCGCGTAGATGGGCCGGTCGAGGCCGAGCCGGTCCCGGATGGCGCGGGGCCTGAGGTCCACCAGGCGAGCCAGGAGCGCCGTGAGCGCGGCCGGCGAGGTCGAGGAGGTCCCGAAGGTCTCGACGCGCAGCGAGACCGGCTCGGGGACGCCGATGGCGTAGGCGACCTGGACGAGGCAGCGGCGAGCCAGGCCGGCGGCGACGATGTTCTTGGCGAGCCAGCGCGCGGCGTAGGCGGCCGAGCGGTCGACCTTGGAGGGGTCCTTGCCGGAGAAGGCGCCGCCGCCGTGCGGTGCCGCGCCACCGTAGGTGTCGACGATGATCTTCCGGCCGGTGAGCCCCGTGTCGGCGGCCGGGCCCCCGACCACGAAGGAGCCGGACGGGTTCACCAGGAGCCGGGTGGCCGGGACGAGCACGTCCTCCGGCAAGACCTCCTGGACCACCTGTCGGACCAGCGACCGCAGCTCCTCGCCGGCGCCTGGGCGGTGCTGCTGGGAGACGACGATGGCCTCGGCGGGGCCGGGCCGCCCTCCGGTGTACCGGAGCGTCACCTGGGACTTGGCGTCGGGGCCGAGGAGGCCCTGGCCGGCCCTTCGCAGCCGGGCGAGCGCCGCCACGATCCGGTGCGCGTAGACCAGCGTGGCCGGCATGCGCTCCGGCGTCTCGTCGCAGGCGTAGCCGAACATGAGCCCCTGGTCGCCGGCCCCCTCCACGCCGCCGTGCGCGCCGACCGCCGTGGCGATCTCGGCCGCCTGCTCGTGGATGGCCACCTCGACCGGCACCGTGTCGGCGTCGAAGTCGCCCCCGACGTAGCCCACGTCGCGGATGGCGCTTCGGGCCAGGTCGACGTAATCGAGGCCGCTCGCGTCACTCACCTCGCCGGCCAGGAGGCATCGGCCGGCGGTCACCAGCGTCTCCGCCGCCACGCGGGCCCGCGGATTGATTCGCAGGGCGGCATCGACGATCTCGTCGGAGATCCGGTCGGCGAGCTTGTCCGGATGGCCCTCCGAAACCGACTCGGAGGTGAAGAGCCAGGTGTCGGCCGGCCCCTCCGCGGCCGGGCGGGGCGAGAGACGGCTCGGGTGCTTGGGCATCGGCACTCCATCGCGCGGCATTGCCACCGAGCCGGTTGGAGCCCCTGAGAAGGGACTTCATCGGAGTTGGCTGGGAGTCGGCGGGCCGCGCCCCTCGTCCCATCTGGATGGT
>JAJXUY010000037.1 GCA_021782525.1 Acidobacteriota bacterium
GGCGGTCGAGGCCGACCTCCTGGTCGCAGTCTCGACCGTCCAGCACCACTACTTCGTCGGCTTCGGCGGCGGCTGGAAGCTGGTCTTCCCCGGCGTGGCGGGGTACGCCGAGATCCAGGCCAACCACGGCAAGGTGCTCGACCTCTCGTCCGACCCGCCGCGCCGGCACCCGCGCTGCGAGCCCGGCGTGCTCGAGGGCAACCCGGTGGCCGAAGAGGTGGTGGCGACGGCCGCTCTGCGGCGGCCCGACTTCGCGCTCCTGCTGGTGGCCGGCGGCGCGGGCGCGCCGGCGTGGTCCGCCGCCGGCCCGCTCGAGGCGGTGTTCCCGCTCGCGTGCGAGAAGGTGCGCGAGTGGTTCGAGGTGGAGGCCGGCCCGTTCCCGCGGGTCGTCGTCAGCGCGGGCGGCTACCCGACCGACCACACGCTGATCCAGGCCCACAAGGCGCTCGACGCCGCCTGCCGCTTCGCCGCGCCGGACGCCGAAGTGCTGTTCGTGGCGGCGTGCGGCGGCGGCGCCGGCTCGCCGGCGATGGAGCCGTTCCTCGCCGACCCGCGCGCCGCCGCGATCGCCGCCAGGCTCGCCGAGGAGTACGTGCAGTACGGTCACACCACGCTGCGCCTGGTCGAGAAGACCGGCCGGTTCCGCGTGCTGGCGAAGACCGAGCTGCCGCGCGACCTCGTCGAGCGCCTCGGGATGCACCCGGAAGCCGACGTCGAGGCCGCACTCGACCGCTGGCGCCGCGATGCGCCGAACGAGACGGTCGGCGTCATCGCCGGCGCCGCCGTGTACCCGCGGCGGAGAGGGTAGAGGGGAGAAGGGAAACGGAATAGGGAAGACGATGGCCGAGAACCGTCTTTCCTCTACCTTCTCCCGTCTCCCTTTTCCCGTTCTTCTGCGCCCGCCATCAGCTCGCGCCAGGTGCCGCGCTCGAGGAACGAGCCGGGCACGTTGGCCTCCATCTCCTCGAACATGGCGAACGGCACCGCGAACGTCATCTGCTGGTGACCGACCTGCGCGGCGACGTACTTGCGCGCCGACAGGTCGGTCAGGCCGACGATCGCGCGCGGATGCTCGGAGCGCGCCTCGCGGTAGGCGAGGATGCCGATCGTCTGGCACCCCGCGCCCCACGGGATAATCACGTTCTCGTTGCCGTCGCGGCCGTAGTTGGCGAGCACGACGAGCGCCGAGAGGCGGTCCGGATCGACGAGGAAGATCACGACCTCCGGGCGCTCGTCCGGGCCGACCTGGGCGAGCGGCTTGAGGACCACGTAGCGGGCCGGCACCTCGACCATCGGGAGCGCGTCCACGAACCGCTTCGTGGTCGCGGGGTCCTTGAGGTAGCGCTCACCCTCGGCGAGGTCCGCCGCGGCGTCGCGCCGCAACCCCGGCCCGGGTGTCGCGCCGGCGCCGGCTTGCGGGCCGTTGCCGGTGGAGAGGAAGCCGTAGAAGCGCGCGATCCCGCCCGGCCAGTTCTCGTACTGGTTGCCGAAACCGAGGCCGGTGCCGCCGCCGAGACAGCCGAACGTCTCGCGACTGGCGGCCGCGGGCCGCCCCTTCGCCGCCGCGGCGAGGAGGAGCCACATCACGCACCCCCATTTCCCGGGGACGAACTGCATGGCTCCCGCGGGGAGCTCGTCGGAAAACAGCAGGGCCACCGGCTCGAACCGTGCCCCGATCGCCCGCGCGATCGCGCTGTCCATGACCACCTCCCGCCAACCGTCGCGATGGTAGCTCCGCCGAGGTCAGCGCGGCGCGGTGGGGGGCGTGCCGAGCCGCTCGGTGAGGCCCTGCGGCAACGTCTTCGCCGGCAGCAGCAGCGCCCGCACCGGGGAGGCCTCGATGCCCGGGAGGCGGAGCGGCACGGCGACCAGCGTGTACGTTCCCGGCGGCGCGCTCGCGAGGTCCAGCCCTTCGAGGATGAGAATGTTCTGGGCGGCGCAGCGACGGTGGGCGACGAGGTCGGTGGCATCGGGGGGGTCGACCGACGGCGTGTCGAGCCCGACGAGCGTCACGCCGGCCCGGGCGAGGAAGTCCACGAAGCCGGGAGCGAGGCTCGCGAACACGAGCGGGATCGGGCTGCCCACGGGCCACGTCCCGGTGGCGAAGAGGACGCGCGGCGTCGTCGGGGTCCAGCCCGGGGGCAGGTCCGCCTCGGAGATCGCCAGGCGGTGGCCGGGAACCGCGACCACCTCGCAGCGTCCGAAGCACGCCGCGAGCTGCACGCCGGCCACGTCGCGCCCGAGCGGATCGACGTGCAGCGGGGCGTCGAGGTGGGTGCCGACGTGGGGGGAGAACTGCAGGCAGCTCACCGCGGCGCGGCCCGCCCCGTGCGGTTGCGTCCATCGCCGGGAGAACGGCGTGTCGCCCGGCCATGCCGGGGTCGCCGCCTCGAGCGGGCGAGTGATGTCGATGAGAGTTCCGAGCACGAACCCATGTTCGCACGCGGCGCAAGTGGCGCGGGCCGGGCGTTTCCGGCCGTCGCGCCGGAGCGGGGGTACGATGGGTTGGCGATCGTGCTTGCCGTCCGGAGAGATTCGGTCTACGCTCCGCACGCCCGCGCGGCGGAGATGTGCCAGGGGAGGGTGAGATGCCCGCGAACCTCGTGCCGAAGAAGTTGTACCTGACCAACGGTGTCGGTGTGCACCAGGAGAAGCTGCAGTCGTTCGAGCTGGCGCTGCGCGACGCCGGCATCGCGGCGTTGAACCTGGTGTCGGTGTCCTCGATCTACCCCCCGGGCTGCCGGATCATCACCCGCGCCAAGGGCGAGGAGTTCCTCGAGCCGGGCCAGATCGCGTTCGTGGTGATGAGCCGCGCCGAGACGAACGAACCGCACCGCATGGCCGCGGCGTCGGTCGGGGTCGCGGTGCCGGCCGACCGCCGCATGTACGGCTACCTCTCCGAGCACCACGCGTTCGGCCAGAACGCCAAGGAGGCGGGGGACTACGCCGAGGACCTCGCCGCCTCGATGCTCGCCTCGACCCTCGGCGTCGAGTTCGACGAGAACCAGTCGTGGGACGAGAAGCGCCAGATCTGGAAGATCTCCAACAAGATCGTGACGACGCGCAACGTGACCCAGTCGGCGGTCGTCGGCCGCTCCGGCAAGTGGACCACGGTCGTCGCCGCCGCGGTGTTGCTCTTCGACTGAACGGTGGCGCGAGCGCACGGCGGGCGCGCGACGGGAGGCGGCTGGTGAGCGACGAGCGCTACGCACCGTACCAGGAGTTCCTCGGCGTCCCCGCCGGGCAGAAGCCGGCGCGGGCCGCCCGTGTCGCGGTGCTGCCGGTGCCGTACGACCTGACGACCTCGTACCAGCCCGGCGCGCGGCGCGGCCCGATCGCGATCCTGGAGGCCTCGACGCACCTCGAGACGTACGACGAGGAACTGGGCTGCGAGACGTGGCAGGAGGTCGGGATCGAGACGTTGCCGGCCGTCGTCCCCGACACCTCCGGGCCCGCGGCCACGATGCGGCGGATCGAGGGCGTGGCGGCCGAGATCGTGGCGGCCGGCCGCTTCCTCGTCGCGCTCGGCGGCGAGCACTCGATCACGGCGCCGCTGGTGCGCGCTGTCCGCTCGCGGCACCCGGGGCTCGGAGTGCTGCAGCTCGACGCCCACGCCGACCTGCGCGATGAGTTCGAGGGCTCGCCGCACAACCACGCCTGCGTGATGCACCGCCTCCTCGACGACCGCGTGCCGCTGGCGCAGGTGGGGGTCCGCTCGCTGACCGGCGAGGAGCGCGAGCTGATCGAGAAGCGCGGGATCTGCACCGTGCTCGCGCCGGAGGCCGTAGGCGCGCCGGTCGAGCGCTGGATCGGGCGGGTCGTCGAGGCGCTGCCGGACGAGGTCTATGTCACCGTCGACCTCGACGCCTTAGACCCGGCGATCATGCCCGCCACCGGCACGCCGGAGCCGGGCGGCCTCGACTGGTACCGGGCGCTCGCGGTGCTGCGCGAGGTGGCGCGTCGCCGGCGTATCGTCGGGTTCGACGTCGTCGAGCTGGCGCCGATTGCGGGCCTCGTCGCGCCGGATTTCCTCGCCGCCAAGCTGGTCTACCGCCTGCTCGGGTACTCCCTGCTCTCGCCGTCGAGCTAGACGACGCCAGGCTCGTCCGCGCCCGCGCGATGCGAGTTCTTGACAGCTCCGGTAGATGAACTGGGTTCACGTCTTGTGAGGGGACGTGGGGCCGCAAGACGCGTGGGCACCGGGCTGGCGGCCGCCGCCGCGCTGGCGGCGGCGGGATCGGAGAGCCGGGGGTCGCGCTCGCGTCGGCGCAGCAGCAGCGCGCGCTGGCCCTCGTTCGCGTCGTCGGCGCGATCGGGGTGAGCACGCAGGCGCTCGCGGACCGGAGGATCGATTTCGGCGTCACCGACGACCTGCCGGCGGCGACCTCTCGCTCGGCTCCCTGGTCGGGTTCGTGACCGTGTTCGGGATCACGCTGCGCAACTCGATCATGCTGATCTCGCACTACGAGCACCTGGTGGACGTCGAGGGCGCGAGCCGGGGGCCCGAGACCGCGGTGCGCGGCGCCGAGGAGAGGCTGGCACCGATCGTGATGACCGCGCTCGTCACCGCGCTCGGCCTGCTGCCGCTCGCGCTGCGCTGGGTTCGCTTCGCCCCGCGGCCCGCCGCTGGCTGAGGCCGGCGGGCCCCGTTCAGAACTCCAGCGGCGCCTCGACGGCCTTGCGCCCTGAGAGTTCCTCCCGTTCCTTGACGAGGGAGAGGACGGCCGCGGCGAGGGCGACGAAGATCATCGTGAAGTAGACCTTGTCGAAGCTCAGCATCATCTCGTGGTGGCGCAACGCACGCGTGACCGGGCCGGCCGCCGCGGCGCGCTCGATGAGGTCGTGCAGGTCGGTGCTGTAGATCATCTGCGCGAACGCCACGCCGCACATCATCCCGAGGCTGCGCATCATGTTGAGCAAGCCTCCGGCGACGCTGAGGTCCGCTTCCGGCGCCGCGCACATCACGGAGCGGTTGTTCGGCGGCGTGAACAGGCCGAGGCTGATGCCGAGCAGGACGAGGCGCCACACGACGGCGAACATCCCGGAGTCGTGGTGCAGCGTGCTCAGGGCGAACAGGCTGGCGGCGGTGAGCAACATGCCGCCGACGGTGAAAAGCCGCACGCCGAACTTGTCCGACAGGTACCCGCTGCCGAGCGCGACGACCGAGAGCGCCATCGGCACCGGCGTCAATAGCGTGCCCGCCCGCTCCGGGTCGAGGGCGAGGATCTTCTCGAGGTAGAACGGCAGCAGGAACATCGGCGCGAACAGCGCCATGTAGGAGAGCATGCCGGAGACGTTGCCGATCGTGAAGTTCCGCTCGCGGAACAGCGCGAGCTTGATGAACGGCTCGCGGGTGCGCCGCTCGATCAGGTAGAAGCCGGCGAGGGAGGCGGCGGCGGCGAGGAGGAGAAGCGCCCTGTGGTGCGAGATCCAGTTGTCGGCCGTGAACTGCGTCACGACCAGCATGAACGAGGCGAGCGCGGCCGAGAAGGTGAGCGCGCCGCGGTAGTCGAGCGACAGGCGCTGCCTGCGGGCCGCCGGCCGGGGGAGGACGAGCCAGGCGACGAGCGTCCCGACGATCCCGATCGGGACGTTGACGTAGAAGATCGCCTGGCAGGAGAAGCGCTCGACCAGGATGCCGCCGATGTACGGGCCGAACGACATCGCGGCGGCCTGCACGGCGCCCTGCACGCCGATCGCACGGCCACGCTCCCGCTCCGGGAACACCTGGGTGATGAGGGCGAGGCTGTTCGACTGCAACAGCGCCGCCCCTACCGCCTGCACCACGCGCCAGACGACGAGCCCGACGATCCCCGAGGCCGCGCCGCACGCGTACGATCCCACGGTGAACAGCGCGAAGCCGGCGTTGTACAGCGGCTTGCGGCCGAGCATGTCGGCCAGCCGGCCCATCGCCGGCAGCATCAGGGTCAGCGTGAGGAGGTAGGAGAGCGAGACCCACTCCACGACGCCCATGCGGGCGTGGTAGCTGACGTTGATCGCGGGCAGGGCGATGTTGACGATGCTCGCGTCGAGCGCCGACATGAAGGCGCCGATCAGGACCGTGCCGAGCACGAACCAGCGATACCCCGGACGGCTCGCGATACGGGGGAGCGGCGTCTCCACGGGCTAGGCGTCCAGGACCTGGACCACGCCGTCGAGGACGACCCTGGTGACGCCCGGCGTGCGGCGGACCACGGCCTCGACCGCCTCCAGCTGCTTGCGGGTCCTCACCTTGCCGTGGAGCGTCACGACGCCCGCCGTCGCCCTCGCCTCAAGCGCCAGCTCGGAGGTCTCCGGCGTCGTCAGCAGAGCGGCGGTGACGCGGTAGGAGAGGGCGAGGTCGGCCATGGCGGCCCGCGACTCGTCGGTCTCCGCGAAGACCGGCTTGCGGGCGGAGGCGCACACGATCTCGCACGCCCCGGCGATGGACACGTGCTCGAGGTTGAGCACGAGGTCGTACAGCGCCGGGTCGCTCCAGTCCACGCCGTACAGGTAGCGCGTCCAGCGGGCGCGGTCGTGATCCTGACGGTGGATGTACGCCAGGCCCTCCTCGCGCCCCAGCTTGAGCGCCTCCTGCACCGCCGCCAGCCGGAACGCCATCGGCGCGATGATGCGGATGCGCAGGACGTGACTCACGCCGCCGAGCATGAGGTGAGCGAGGTGGCCGGTGTAGATCACGTTGCCGCCGGCCAGCTCCTCGGCCAGGCACGCCTGGAACAGCGTCATGTAGCGCCGGCGCTCCTCGCGGAAGCGGTCGAGGAACCCCGGCGGCCGGTCGAGCGCCGCGCGGAGCTTGGTCTCGCTCACGCCGCACTCGGACGCCTTGCCGAGGATCGTTTCGCGGTCGATCGCGCGGTAGGAGAGCTGCGTGGCCACGCACCCGGAGAGGAGTCTGCCACCCGAGTAGCTGCCCCTGGACATCATGATGATGGCCATGAACGACGGCCCTCCGTACCGCGACCGCAACCTACTCTCTCTTGCACCGCCGCGCAACAAGCAGGTACCAGGTACCGCATTTTCGCATTTTCATCGATGCGTGGAGCCCGCTGCCTTCCCGGGCGCGGGAGGTCGCGATGGCGTGGCTGGCGCTGGTCGTCGCGGGGTCGGCCGCGGTGGCGTGGGCGGTGGGCCTCAAGGACACGGCGGGGTTCGCGCGTGCCCTCCCGAGCGTGCTCACCCTCGGCGGCGGGTTGCTGAGCTTCGTCTTGTCGGGTTGAAGCTCGTCTCGGGGCGCTGAGGCCGGCGCCTACTCGGTGGCCCCGGCCGGGCCGCCGTGGTCGGGGGCCGGACGGGCGTCGAGCTCCTCGATGCGCGCGTCCGACGGCGGGCGCTCGCGTTGGAGACGCGCCGCGACAACCTCGGCCGTGCGCATGACGCGCAGGATGTTGCCACCTGCGACCTTGGCGACGTCGGCGTCGCTCCAGCCACGGCGCAGCAGTTCCGCGAGCAGGTCCGGGTACTTGGAGACGTCCTCCAGGCCGAGCGGCGTGCTCGAGATCCCGTCGAAGTCGGAGCCGATCCCCACGTGGTCGATCCCGGCCACGTCGCGGACGTGCTCGATGTGGTCGGCGACCTGCGCCAGCGTCGCGTCGGGGCCGGGGTGGTGCGCCGCGAACGCGTGCACCTCGGCCGCGACGCGCTTGGGGTCGTTCGGGTAGAGGGCGCCGAGACGCGTCCACTCGGCCTCGACCGGCGCCTCAGCGAGGCGCGTCGCCTCGGAAACGAACCCCGGCGCGAAGTTGACCATCACGATCCCGCCGTTGGCGGTGACGCGGCGCAGGATCTCGTCGGGCACGTTGCGGGGGTGGCCGCACAGCGCCCGCGCCGACGAGTGCGAGAAGATCACCGGCGCCGCGCTCGTCTCCAGCGCGTCGAGCATCGTCCGGTCCGACACGTGCGAGAGATCGACGAGCATCCCGAGGCGGTTCATCTCGCGCACGACCTCGCGGCCAAACGGGGTGAGGCCGCCGTGGCGGGGCGCATCGGTCGCGGCGTCGGCCCAGTCGATCGAGCGCCAGTGGGTGAGCGTCATGTAGCGCGCGCCGAGGGCGTACGTCTGCCGCAGCACGGCGAGCGAGTCGGCGATCGAGTACCCGCCCTCGATGCCGATCAGGCAGGCGATCCGGCCCGAGCGGTGGATGCGCTCGACGTCGGCGGCGGTGGCGGCGAAGGCGAACGCCTCGGGGTAACGGGCGATCATGCGCTGCACGAGGTCGATCTGCTCGAGCGTGGCGACCGCCGCCTGCGGCCCCGGCAGCGAGGCCGGCACGTACACCGACCAGAACTGGCCGCCGACGAGGCCGCGGCGCAGGCGGGGGATATCGGTGCTCAGCGGCTGCGCCAGGGTGCTCGTGCTGGCCGCGATGTCGATGCGGTCGAGGTGGTCGTTGACGCGCTCCCGGTAGTTCTCGGCGAGGTCGTTGTGGCCGTCGACGAGCGGCGTGTCGGCGAGGATGCGCGTCACCCTGAGGCGCAGCGCCTCTCCGGCGGAGGGCGCGGTCTGGGCGGCGGCGATGGCCGCGCCGGCGAACACGGCCGCAACCGCGGCGGCCGCGGTCACCGCGGCACTCGGGTGACGAAGGAGCAGGGACGAGCGAACGAGGTGGGCCACGGGGAACCTCCGCGCGCCATCTTGCACGCGCGCGTCGCCGGCGGCAACCGCTCGGGCCCGCTTGAGCGCCGCCGGGAGGTGCGCGAGAATCCGCCGATGGATGACGGCCGCGGCCCGGAGCGGGGCTTCTTCGACCCCACGCGACGCTTCAAGGGGCGGGCGGAACTGTACGCGCGGCACCGGCCCGGCTACCCCGAAGCGGTCGTGACTCTCCTCGAAGCAGAGTGCGGCCTGGCGCCGGGCTCGGTCGTCGCGGACGTCGGCTCGGGGACGGGGATCCTGGCGGCGATGCTCCTCGCCCGCGGCGGCCGGGTGTTCGGCGTGGAGCCGAACGCCCAGATGCGCGCCGAGGGAGAGCGGGCGCTCGCCTCGTACCCGGGGTTCGCCAGCGTGGCCGCGCGCGCCGAGGCGACGACGCTCGCCGACGCCAGCGTCGACCTCGTCACCGCGGCGCAGGCGTTTCACTGGTTCGACCGGCCGCGCGCGCGGGCCGAGTTCGCCCGCATCCTCAGGCCCGGCGGCTGGGTGGCGTTGCTGTGGAACCTCAGGCGCAAGGACGCCGACGCGTTTGCGGTCGCATACGAGCGACTGCTCCTGGAGTACGCGACCGACTACGAGCAGGTGGACCACGCCAACGTCACCGACGGTGTGATCGCGGAGTTCTTCCGCCCGTCGCGCTGCGAGAAACGGGTCTTCCCCAACCGGCAGGCGTTCGACTACGAGGGGCTCGAGGGTCGGCTGCTCTCCTCGTCGTATGCGCCGGCGGCCGGCCACCCGCGGCACGCGCCGATGCTGGCGGCGCTGCGCGCGCTCTTCGAGCGGCACAACGAGCGCGGCACGGTCGCCTTCGCCTACGACACCCTCGTCTACTTCGGCCGGCTCTGAGCCGGAACGGCCGCGCGCAGCGCCGCCGGCCTCACGAGACGAGCGAAAGCCGGCAAGCAGAGGTTGGTCCCCACATGGGCGCCCCGATGCAGGTCCGGGAGGGCTTGCATTTTTATGCGCATTGAAATATGATTTTGCGCATACGACGCCCAGACCGATGGGGCGGGCCGGGCGGACCACGGAGGTTGGCCATGCCGAGCAAGACGGAGAGCTGGCAGCAGCGGCGCGCGGCGCTCGAGGACCTCCTGCACCACGAGGAGGTCCGCAGCCAGGCGGAGCTCGTCGAACTGCTGACCGAGCGCGGGTTCTCGGTCACGCAGTCGAGCGTCTCCCGCGACCTGCAGGAGATCGGCGCGGTTCGCGTGGACGGCCGCTACGTCAGCGGCGCCGCGCTCACCGGTGCGGCACCGCCACGCGCGGA
>JAJXUY010000038.1:0-9570 GCA_021782525.1 Acidobacteriota bacterium
AGCGCCTCGGCGAGAGCTTGTCGGGGCTCCCTCAGCCCTTCGTGGTGACGGTCTACGGCGAAGACCTGGCCACGCTCCGGGACCTCTCGCAGGAGGTCACCGCCAGGCTGCGCCGGATGCCGGCTCTCACCGACCTCTTCAACAACGACGCGTATCCCGTCAGCCAGATCCAGATCCACCCCGATCCCGCGGCCCTCGCCGGTTACGGTCTCACGCCCGCGGGGCTCTACGCACAGATCCAGCCCCTCCTCGGAGGCACGGTGGTGGCTCGCATTCCCCAGGGCAACTACCACCTCGATCTCTACCTGCGGCTGGCGGACTCCCCCGGGCTGGGGATGGACGGTCTGCAACAGCTCTTGCTGCGCACCGAAAACGGCTGGACGCCCTTGGGCCAGCTCGCCTCCGTGAAGCTGATGCAAGGCCCCAACGCCATCCGCCACATCGACGGGGCACGCGCCGTGCAGATCCTGGCCACGCCCACGGGTCCCCTCGGAAGCACCATCTCCGAGGCCAAGCGTGCCCTGAACGGTCTGTCCATTCCCCCCGGCTACCGGGTGGATTTCGGTGGCCTCCTGCTGCAACTCGAGGATGCCGCCGTCGGACTCGGGATCGCGCTGATCGGCGCCCTGTTGCTGCTCTTCGGAATCCTCCTGCTCCAGTTCGACGGCCTGCTCCTGCCGTCGATCCTGCTCCTGGAGATGCCGCTGGCCTTCACGGGCGGGGCACTCGCGCTGGCCGTCAGCGGGAAGGGGTTGAACGCTACGGGGCTCGTGGGACTCCTGACGCTCGTGGGCATGAGCCTGAACCACGACATCGTCCTCCTGCACCGGGCGCGCCACAACGAGGCTCTGGGCATGGAGCCCGAGGCGGCGGTGCGGGAGGCGGTGAGGGTGCGCTTCCGCCCCATCCTCCTCACCACGCTCACCGCCGCGCTGGGCGTGCTGCCCACGGCGCTGGGCTGGGGCCTGGGCGCAGAACCCGAACAGGGGCTTGCTCTCGTGATCCTCGGCGGAACCCTGTGGAGCTCCCTGCTCAGCACCAACCTGATCCCCGCGCTCTACCTGCGCTGGGCTCACAACAAGCCAGCGGAGGCGCACCCCGGGCCATGAACGTCCGATCTCGAGGGCACAGGCCCCCGCGTTTTGGAGACTCCCCAGGCAATGGACAGCGCCAAGCGACGAGCTGCGTCGCCGTTCCTGCGGTAGGACTCCCCGCGACGACAGCGGGCGACGACGGCCGCACATGACGGACCCGACGACAAGTCAGCTGCATGCGTACCTGACACCCTCGCCTTCTGGTACAGTCCAGGCGATGCAACGCAGCAGGTCACCGGTCCCCGCACTGTCGTCCGCGTCTGGCTGCCCGCCGGACCCGACAGCGAACGACGCAGGAGAGGTGCGTGAGCGTCGTGGTTGACCGGACGAGCTTGCCTTTCAACCCGTTGCGCAAGACGCTCTACTCGATGCGCGAGCTGTTCGTCGGCTTTTCCGAAAGCGACGTGGCGAGCTACGCGGCGTGCCGGGACGTCAAGATCCTCGAGTACTTCGTCGCCAAGGGCCGGCATCCGGCCCGCCACAGCGGCGCGAGCACGCTCGAAGCGCTGCACGACAACTCGATCTCCGCGGCCGTGCAACGCTTCCTGGGGACGCGGGAGCGGGTGGCCGCGATCATGGGCGGGCACGCCATGACGCGCGGCACCCCCGCCTTCGCCCAGATCGCGCACGCCGCCTACGAGCTCACGCGCGCCGGATTCCTGGTCGCCAGCGGCGGCGGCCCCGGCGCGATGGAGGCGACGCACCTCGGCGCCGCCCTCGCGACGCACCCCCGCCGCGACCTCGACGGCGCGATCGGGGAGCTCCGCGGGGCTGCGGCGCTCCCCGAAAGCGCCGCCCGGCTCGTCGGCCGCAACGGTCGCGTCGATCGTGTCGTCGCGGTCGAGCTGCACCGCTGGCTCGCGCCGGCGTTCCGCCTGGCGAGCGCCATCTTCGCGGACCGGGAGGTCGCTGCAGGGGAGAGCCTCGCCGTGCCGACCTGGCTCTACGGCTACGAGCCGACGACGCCGTTCGCGACGCACATCGCAAAGTACTTCCAGAACAGCGTCCGCGAGGACGGCCTGGTCACCCTGGCCCGCAACGGCATCGTGTACGCGGAGGGCTCCGCCGGGACGGTGCAGGAGATCTTTCAGGACGTCGTGCAGAACTTCATGGGCGAGTTCTGCCCGATGGTGTTCCTCAGCGGCCCGGGGAGGAAGTTCTGGTCGCGGACGTTGCCGGTGGAGCCCCTGGTGAAGGCGCTCCTGAAGGGCAGGCCCGAGTACGCCACGCACGTCCTCTTCACCGACAGCGCCGCGGCGGCGGTCGATTTCCTCGTCCAGCTCAACCCCTGATCCCGGGCGCGGCGGGGAATGGCCGCCGAGCGGCTCCGCGTTTGCAGATGAACGGGACGCGCTCGATGCCGTTGACTCGCGGCGCCCGCCTCGGGCCGTACGAGATCCTCTCGCCGATCGCGGCCGGCGGGATGGGTGAGGTCTACAAGGCGGTTGACACGCGGCTCGGCCGCACCGTGGCGATCAAGGTGTTGCTGGGGCAGCACGCGGACGACCCCGCCATGCGGGAGCGCTTCGAGCGCGAGGCGCGGGCGATCTCGGCGCTGTCGCACCCCGCGGTTTGCACGCTCCACGACGTCGGCACGCACGAGGGCGTCCACTACCTGGTCATGGAGTACCTCGAGGGCGAGACGCTCGCCGCGCGGCTCGCCCGCGGAGCTCTGCCGCTCGAGGAAGCGATCGAGCTGGCGAGGACGATCGCCCTGGCGCTCGCGGCGGCCCACGACCGCGGCATCGTGCACCGCGACCTCAAGCCCGGCAACGTCATCCTGACCAAGGGCGGCCCGAAGCTCCTCGACTTCGGCCTGGCGAAGCTGCACGCGGCCAGCCACGGCCTCGCCGACCCGGCCGCGCGGGAGACGGCGGTCGGCTCGCTGACCGAGCGCGGGGAGATCCTCGGGACGCTGCCCTACATGGCGCCGGAGCAACTCGAAGGCCGGGAGGCGGATGCGCGCAGCGACGTCTTCGCCTTCGGCTGCCTGCTCTACGAGATGGTCTCCGGGCGGCCGCCGTTCGCGCGCCGGAGCCGCGCCGCCGCGATCGCCGCCACCCTGACCGAAGCGCCGGAGCCGCTCTCGCAGATCGGTCGCCCGATCCCGCCGGCCATCGATCACATCGCCCGGCACTGCCTGGAGAAGGAGCCGGGCCGGCGCTTTCAGTCGATGCACGACCTCGCGTTCGCCCTCGCCACCTGGTCGGCCGCCCCGCCGTCGTCGCCGCCCGGCGCCACAGCCGGAGCGGCGCCCAAGCGCGTGATGCTGGTCGTCCTCCCTTTCGAGAACGTCGGCCAGGGCCCGGAGCAGGACTACTTCAGCAGCGGCCTCACCGAGGAGACGATCACGGACCTCGGGAGCCTCGCATCGGACCGGCTGGGCGTCATCGCGAGGACCTCGGCGATGAGCTACAAGGGCACCCGCAAGAGCATCGCCGAGATCGGCCGGGAGCTGGGCGTGGACTTCGCGGTCGAGGGCAGCGTCCGCCGCCACGCCGGCCGCGTGCGCATCAGCGTCCAGCTCAGTCGCACCTGCGACCAGACCCAGGTGTGGGCGCAGCAGTACGACCGCGAGCTGAGCGACGTCCTCGCGGTCCAGGACGACCTCGGGCGGGCCATCGCCGAGCAGGTCCAGGTCAAGCTGACGCCGGCGCGCACCGCGCTTCGGGCGGCCGCGCGGCCCGTCGATCAGGCCGCCTACGACGCGTACCTCCAGGGCCGCTTCTTCCTCTGGCGGGTCAACCGAGCCGACCTCGAGCGCGCCCTCGAGTGCTTTCGCCAGGCGATCGAGATCGACCCGGCCATGGCCGTCGCCTACGCGGGCCTGGCGCAAACCTACGTCGTCATGCCGATCGCCGGCGGCGCCGAGCCGCGGCAGGCGTTTCCGCACGCCGAGGAGGCGGCCCGACGGGCGTTGGAGCTCGATCCCGATTCGGTCGAGGCCGAAACCGCGATGACCGGCCTGCGCCACTGGTACGACTGGGACTGGGCCGGTGCCGAGGGCTACGCCCGCCGCGCGATCGCGCGCAACCCGAGCAGCGCGCGGGCGCACCAGGTCCTCGGCCGACTCTTGACGAACGTCGGCCGCCACGACGAGGCGATCGCAGAGATCGACGCGGCCCGGCTCCTCGACCCACGCGCGCCCTTGATCATCGCGCTCTCCGCGGACTTCCGGTTGGAAGCCCGCCGCCTCAACGAGGTAGAGCCGTTGATCCGCGAGGCGCAGCGGCTCGACCCGACGTTCTGGGTCGCCCATGTGTCCGCGGCCAGGCTGTACCTGTACCAGGCGCGCTACGCGGAGGCCCTGGCCGCCGCCGAGAACGCGCGGCGATTCTCGGCCGAGCACAGCGAGGCCCTCGCCCTGATCGGCCTCTGCCACGGCGCGATGGGCCACCGTGACGAGGCGGAGGCCGTTCTCGCGGAGCTCGAGCGCCGCCGCGACGCCGGCTACGTTCCGGCCACGCACCTGGCGACGGTCCGCCTCGGCCTCGGCGACGCCGACCGGGCGATGCAGTGGTTGGAGAGAGCGTTCGCCGACCGCGACCCCTGGTTGACGGAAGCGGGCGTCGAACCGAGGTGGGACGGCCTCCGTGCTCATCCCGGTTTTCGCGAGCTGATCCGCCGCATCGGCCTCCCCGACGCCGCCGGCCGTGACGGCCACGCCGGAGGGGGCGACGGCCGCGACCCACGACGCGCCCCCTGATCTCCCGGTGGCGCCGCGTGCCCACCCCGACGCGCAGCCACAGCTCTCGGGCCCAAAGAGGCGGCGGCAGCGCCGCTCCCCTCGCGGCCGGCGCACCTCGCGAGCGCCCCGGCCGGGCGCCAGAACCTTCCGCCGCCGGATCTCGTCATGGACGGTGGAGGTTTCGATCATGCCCTACGCCACGCGCTGCGGCGCGGTTTCGCTTTCTCTCGCGCTTTCCTCGGTCGTCGCCTTCGCGCCGCCCCCGGCGGGCGCGCAGGCGTCCTCTCCGGCGGGCGCGGACGACGCGATCGCCCGGCTCGCGGCGATCCAGCCGGCCGCGGCCCGCACCGAGGTCCTCGTGCTCGGGACCTTTCACCTGCGGCAGATCGCGAACGAGTTCAAGCCGGCGATGCTCGACCGGCTGCTGCCGCTGCTGCAGCGCTTCCATCCCGACGCCATCTGCGTCGAGACGCTGCCGGGCGCCCGCGTCCGGGAGCTCGAGTTGCGGCGCGACGCCGGGCCGCTCTACGCCGAGATCCTGAGCAGCTTCGGCAACGCGCAACGGAAGCTCGGGACGCCCGCCTGCGAGCTGTTGCGCACCACGCCCGAGAAGGCGTCGGCCAAGGTTCGGGCGTTGCTCGCCGCCGCACGGGCCGCCGGCCCGGGGGCGACGAGCGCCGGAGAGAGGGCGACGCTCGCGCTCTGGATGCTGGCCGCCTACGACCCGTCCTCGGCGACGCTGCAGTGGTCCTACCTCGACGAGGCGGCCAGGAAGGCGCAGAAGACGATCCCGGCCGACCTCGCGGCCCAGCTCGACGCCGAGTTGTCCCGGGTCAACGAGGTGCCCGCGATCGCGGTGCGGCTGGCCCGGGCACTCGGGCTCGAGACGCTGGAGCCGGTGGACGACTTCGAGGACCCGGACGCGTACGCCGTGATCGACGCCCAGCTCGAGAAGGAGTTCACCGGCAACGCCCAGCTCGCCGCGGTCGCGAAGGCGCCGGTCTATCTGGAGGAGGCGTCGCGGCTGCAAGCGTGCACCCGCGCCGGCGACCTGCTCCCCGCGTTCGCGCTCCTCAACTCGGCGGCGTTCGCCGCCGCCGACGTGGACGCGCAGTGGGGCGTGTTCCTGCGCACCCACTTCCCGAACCGCACGGACCGGGCGCGCCTCGGCCTCTGGGAGAACCGCAACCTCAAGATCGCGGCCCGCATCCGGGCGGTGGCCGCGCTCCACCCGGGCGGCCGCGTCCTCGTGATCTACGGCGCCGCCCACAGACCGTTCCTCGACGCCTATCTCTCCCGGACGGCCGACGTCGAGCTCGTTGGGCTCGCGCAAATCGCTGGGCCGCCGCCGGCGCCCTGAGGCCCGCACGGGCCTGCGCCGGCGGGCGCTTGGTGGTGCCGTGGCGGGCGTAGTAGCGTGGTGCGGGAGGCGGCGGCCATGACGCCGGAGCGGTCGGCCATCGACGAACTGCGAGCGGCGATCCGGTCGCTGCCCAAGGCCGAGCTGCACCTCCACCTCGAGGGCTCGATCCGGCCCGCGACGGTCGTCGAGTTGGCGGCCCGCCACGGCGTCGCGCTCGCCGAGGAGGAGGCGCGCGAGCGCTACCGCTACGCCGACTTCGCCGGCTTCCTGGCGGCGTTCATGTGGGTCGCTTCGTTCGTGCGCGAGCCCGCGGACTACGCGCTGATCACCCGCCGCCTCGCCGAGGAGCTGCTCGCCGAGGGCGTGGTCTACGCCGAGGTGATCACCGCGGTCGGCGTCATGCTCTGGCAGCGCCAGGACGCCGAGGCGAACCTCGCCGCGATGGCCGAGGCGGCGCGCGCGTTCGAGCCGCGGGGGCTCGTGATCCGCTGGCTGCCGGACGCGGCGTGGCAGCTCGGCGACCGCGCCGCGCTCGAGGTCGCCCGCCGCGTCGTGCGCTGGACCGACCTCGGCGTGGTCGGCTTCGGGATGGGCGGCGACGAGATGCGCTTCGGCTACGAGCGGTTCCGGCCGGCGTTCGAGCTCGCGGCGGAGCACGGGCTGCACCGCACGGCGCACGCCGGGGAGACCGGGCCGCCGGCGAAGATCCGCGACGCCGTCGAGATGCTCGGCGCCGAGCGCATCGGCCACGGCATCGCCGCGATCCACGACCCGGCGGTCGCCGACCTCCTCGTCGAGCGCGGCGTCGCGCTCGAGGTCTGCCCGACGAGCAACGTGTGCACCGGCGCGCTCGCCAGCCAGCTCGGCCGCGGCGCCGCGACGCTGGCGGACCACCCGCTCGGCCGCCTGCTCGCCGCCGGGATCCCGGTCACGCTCTCGACCGACGACCCGGCGATGTTCCACACCGACCTGCTCGGCGAGTACGCCGCTTGCGCGGCGCCGCTCGGCCTGCCGTCCGCCGCCATCCTGCGCCTGCTCGAGGCGTCGTTCGAGCACGCCTTCCTGCCGCCGGCGGCAAAGCGCGCCTACGTGCAGCGCCTGCGCGCCGATTCGGCCGCGCGCGGTTTAAGGCAAGAGGCATAGCACCGTGGCCTGCGACCGGTCCACGGAAAAGGTGCGACGTGGAACCGATCAGTGGGCGCCGGCGGCGCGCAGGATCTTGGCGGCCGCCGGGCAGGCGCCCGCCTCCGTGAGGATGGTCATCCCCGGCGCGCGCTCGTACGTCAGGCTCGCCTTGGCGTCGACGACGGCCTTGACCACGCTCGGCTGGCACATCATCACGGCCCAGTTGAGCACCGGCACGCCGTACTGGTCGCGGCCGTTGGGATCGGCTCCGAGCTTGACGAGCTTGACGGCCTGGGCCTCGTCCTTCTCCATCATCGCCTTCACCAGCAGCGGGGTGAGCGAGCCGGGATCGAGCGTGCTGGTCGAGGCGGGCGGCAGCGTCGGGGTCGGTTGGACCTCGGCCGGGGCCTCCGCGGCCTCGGCCTGCTGCGGCGCGGCCGCGGGCGCCGCCACGAACTGCACCGAGCACGCGTAGGAGTGGCCGTCGAAGTCGTGCTTCGCGAGGGTGAGCGAGCCGGCGGACGTCCCGCCGGAGGCCTTGGCGGGCTTGTACTCGAACCATGACCCAGGCAGCAGCGCGATGCCGTCGAGCCCCTTGTGGCTGACGCTCACGTTGACGAGCTTCGTCCCGTCCAGCCGCAGCGCGAGCACGAGCAGCTCGCCGCGGCGGGCGCGCAGCGACAGGCCCACCTCGTCGTCCGCCGCGGTGTCGCCGAGCGGGCGGTCGCTGATGACCACGACGGTGTCCCGCTTGGAATCGTCGAAGAGGTTCTCCTTCGTGGTCGTGACGGCGTACGCCATCGTGGCGGCCGTGCCGTCCACCGTCGCGGTCCCGCTGGCGCGCCCCGCTTGAACGGCGGCCACGGCGGCGGCGGCGAGGGCGGCGGCGAGCGCGACGGCGGCGATCCCAAATGCACATGCAGACGTTGTCTTCATTCTCCCCCTCCAAGTCGATGCGAAGTGCCGCGGATTCTAACCGCGGCCAGGCCGCGGTCGCAAGACCGGATGCGATCGCTACCGGGGATCGCCAGCTCACGTTCTTGCACAGGCTCGCCGCGCGGGTGTCCTCCGTGGAGTCTGCCGCCTCCCCGTCACGTCGAGCTCGACTCCCGGCATGCCCCGCAGGCGTGGAGCGCGACACGAACGCGGGAGGTGCCTGTGTGCGTCCCGGGGCTCAGGGGCTGAGCCGGACGAGGTCGATGTTCTCCGGCTGCGACGTCCCCAGCTTGTACTTGGATTCGGCGATCCTCAGCGATTCCGGGTGGGGCAACGGGCGGATCCCCTCGGCGGCCCGCTTCTCGTTCATCGCCGCGATCGCGGCGGCCTCGGCGGCCACCGGGTCGCGCGAGAGGATGATCCCCGCCCAGTACCACGGCACGCCGCGGCGGTAGGTGCCGCGCAGGCCGTCGCACAGGTTGAGGATCGTCTTTCCGCGGATGCTCGGCCGGGACGAGACCTGTGCCAGGAAATCGGGGTCGTTGTGGCACTTCGACATGTCGGCGGGGATCAGCGAGCCGATGTGGTTCTTGAGGAACAGGCTCGCCACCATGTCGCTGCCGACGAAGAGGCTGGTCAGGCCGCTGCTCTCGATGCACTTGAGCGAAGCCAGGTTGATCAGCTTGGTGGCCGCGTTCGTGACGATCCGGGTCAGCCGCTCCGCGGGATCGAAGCCGCCCGCCTGGTCGGTGCCGTAGCAGCGCACGCCGGGCCCGGCGGTGTTGATCACGAAACCGGCGGCCGTGAGGGCGCGGCTGTCGTTGTCGTAGAGGATGATCTGCTCCGCGGGGACGACGGTCTCCAGGCTGCGGCACATCGCGTCGACGAGCTCGCGGTGCGGGTTGAGGGCGACCGTCCAGTTGTTGCAGTTCATCTTCACCGCGACCACGTCCGCCGGGACGAGGCCGAGCGCACGCCACGCCTCGGCCGCGGTCGCGGCGCCGGTGAGTGCCTGCAGCGCCCGGTCGAACAGGCGCGCCGTCTCGGCGGCGTCGCAGAGGTTGCGCTCGTTGACCGCGCGCGGGTTGCGCGCCACCACCACGCGGACCTTCGCGGGCAAAGCGGCGGGGCCGGCGGCCGCCCCCGCCGCGAGCAGGGCGAGCGCGACCCCGGCGAGCAGCCGGACCGAGCCCCGGGTCGAACCTAGCGTGGGACGACTCATGGTCCCTCCTTCGCGAGCGCCGCCTTTACCGCCGCGGCGAAGTGCACCACGCGGCCGGCGATGCGGTCGTCGTTCGCGTGCACGTAGACGAGGCGGTGAGCCTGGACGAAGTAGAGGAAATAGTCGGGCGGGAACCGGTACG
>JAJXUY010000038.1:9580-9873 GCA_021782525.1 Acidobacteriota bacterium
GCGCCGCCGCCGGCCGGGCAGATCCGCTCGTCGGCGAGCGCCCCCCGCGCCTGCTCCGGGGTCGTCATGCCGTAGACGTCCAGGGTGATCGTGCTCCCGCGGCCGTCCGCGTACTCGGCGTGGAGGAGATCGGTGAAGCCGTGCTCCAGGTACGCCACGCCGCCGCCGTCGATGTAGGTGAAGAGGTCGCCATCGGCGAGCGGGTGCGCGGGGGTGCCGAACCGGAGCGGCGGCCCGGCGGGCGCGAACCCCTCCGGCGCCACGGCCGCGAGCGCGGCGGCCGGCGGCTCGGC
>JAJXUY010000039.1 GCA_021782525.1 Acidobacteriota bacterium
CGCGGCGGCGGCCGGCCCGGCGGCGCGCGCCGCCGGCGAGCCGGCCGCGGCACAGGCGAGGAGAAGGAACAGACCCGCCGCGACGGGGAGCGATCGGGAGACCCTCTCGCGGACCATACGCCGAGCATACTCTCCAGTTGAGATTCGGCACGCCGTACCTACCGTTCAGCGCCGGGGGCGGAGGCGCTCGGACCGGTGGGCGACGTCAATCGGCGTCACTGACCGCGGATCGGCGGGACGGCGTCGAGAGGCAGCCGTCCAGGATTCGCCGCCCGCTGCGGCCAAGGCGATCCCCCGGCCCCCGCGGACCGTGTCGCCAGGAATGTGCTCGCGGCCGCTCACGCTATCAGAGAAGGGCTTCGGACCTGTCATGCGCCGACCACCACTCGCGCGTCTCGTCGCCGCGGCGTTCATCGCCGGCACCGCCTCGCTCGCGCTCGTCGGCTGCGTGCGGACGGCGGAGTCGGGGGACGGCGGATCGCTCGCCCGGCCGACGCCCGCCCCGGAGTTCCCCCCCGGGCTGACCTGGCTCAACACGGCGACGCCTCTCACCTTGAAGGCGCTCCGGGGGAAGGTCGTGGTCCTCGACTTTTGGACGTACGGGTGCATCAACTGCATCCACGACTTCCCGTGGATCGAGCGCCTCGAGAAGGACTTCCCCGACACCCTGGTGGTCATCGGCGTGCACTCGGCGAAGTTCACCGAGGAAGGCAACACGCGCAACATCCGCGAGATCGTCCTGCGCTACGGGATCGACTACCCGGTGGTCAACGACAGCCACTTCCAGGTCTGGAAGGCGTGGGGGGTCAACGCGTGGCCGACGCTGGCGATCGTCGATCCCGCGGGCAACGTCGTCACCGAGCGGGCCGGCGAGGGGTTCTACCCGGAGTTCAAGGCAATCATTTCTTCCCTGGTCGGGAAGTTCGGGGCCGAGGGGCGGCTCGATCGCCGGCCCCTGCAGCTGAAGCTCGAGAAGCAGGGGCTGCCGCAGACGGTGCTCGCGTTCCCCGGCAAGGTGCGGGTCGACGCCAAGGGCGGGCGGCTCTTCATCTCCGACACCGACCACAACCGGATCGTGGTGGCCGCCCTCGGTTCCGGGAAGGTGCTCGCGATCATCGGCAGCGGACGACAGGGTTTCCGGGACGGCGACTTCGCCACCGCGGAGTTCAACCACCCGCAAGGCGTGGCGCTCTCCGCGGACGGGACCACGGTGTACGTCGCCGACACGAACAACCACGCGCTGCGCGCCGCGGACCTCGCCGGGAGGACGGTGACCACGCTCGACGGGACCGGCGCCCAAGCGGCGGACTACCCTCCCCGCGGCGGCACGGCGCCCGCTGTTGCGTTGAGCTCACCGTGGGACGTGGTGCGCGACGGCAACGACCTCGTCATCGCCATGGCCGGGTGTCACCAGATCTGGAAGATGGACCTGGCGACCAGACGCATCGGGCCGCTCGCGGGAACCGGCGCCGAGGGCACCACCGACGGGCCGCTCGACGAGGCGACGCTCGCCCAGCCGAGCGGCCTGACGATCGGGGACGACGGGCGTATCTACGTTGCCGACGCGGAGGGAAGCAGCATCCGCGTCATCGACCCGCGGCGAGGGGTGGTCGCGACGCTCGCCGGCGCCGGGGACAGCCTGTTCAACTTCGGCGACCGCGACGGCAAGGGACGCCACGCCCTCTTCCAGCACCCCCTCGGCGTCGTCGCCTCCAAGGGCGTGCTGTACGTCGCCGACACGTACAACAACCGGATCCGGGTCGTCGACCCGCGCACCGGCGCGGTGCGCACGCTGGCCGGCGGCGCGCCCGGCTGGCGCGACGGGAAGGACCCGCTCTTCTACGAGCCCGGCGGCATCGACGCCGCGAACGGCACCCTGTACGTCGCGGACACCAACAACAACTCGATCAGGACGGTCGACATCGCGACCGGCGCGGCCTCCACGCTCGTCCTGAAGGGCGCCTCGATGCTCGCGTCCGACCACGCCTACGGCGAGGCGGCGGTTCGCCTCCCGCCGCAGACGGTCGGCGCCGGCTCCGGCTCGGTGCGCCTCACCGTGGAGCTGCCGGAGGGCTTCGCCCCCAACCCACAGGCGCCATCCGAGGTGTCCGTCTCGGTGAGTCGGGGCGATGCGGTCTCGCTCACCGGAGCGACGACGTTCACCGGCGCCGGGCCGCGCTTTCCGCTGACGTTCCCGGCGGTCTTCAAGCCCGGGACCGCGGAGGTGACCTTCGACGTGGCGCTCGTCTACTGCAGGGAGCAACAGGCGAGCGTGTGCATGATCGAGCAGGCGCGGCTCACGGTGCCGGTTCAGGTCGTCGCGAGGAGCGCCGCGCCGGCGCCCGGCCCGCTCCTGAGCGTGACGTACCGCATCCGCTGATCATCGGTAGCGGATCGATTCGGCACTGGGCGTCAACGTTTCACTTAGTCGCTTAGTCGCTGGCCGGCTGCGCGGTGCAACGTGACACCGATTTGTCGTCGTTTGTGGCGGAATTCACGTCCTCGCGAGGAGGCCCGCCGCAGGCGGGATCGAGCTTTCCCCGAGGAGGAGCGAAGCGACGACAGGTGGGAAGCGATCCCGCTGCTAGCCCGATGCCCACGGTCCTCGCCCGAGCGCCGGACTGCTTCGTCGCTACGCTCCTCGCAGTGACGAGATCCCTCCATGTCTGATGCCGATTTGGTATGACAAGTCGAGATCGCGACACGCGGTGCCGGAGAATGCGAAGCGCGGCGCGTGGCAGCTCGGCGGCGGGGTGACCCGGTCGCATCTCATCACAGCGCGTTGGCTGACCGGGTTAGACAGGTGAATGGTGACGTATCGTACTGATCCCGAGGCGAGCGGGGATAGAATGGTAAGAAACCTCTCTGGGGGGCCGGCTTCGTCACAGAGAGGAGGATGTCGATGATCTCGCTACCCTGCAGAGCGCCTTTCTTACCCGCGATCGGCCTCCTCGCCGCGTGCGTGGCGGTCATCGCCAACGCCCAGGACGCGGTGCTGCAGCTGTCGAACCTGGAAGTGCGGCGGGGTGCCATCGCATCGAGCTTGCCCGACTTCTCGTGCGCCACGACGTGCAGCACGACGGTGGCGACCGGTGAGACCGTCACGCTGACCGCGAGCCCGACGCCCGGCAACGTGTTCGAGTCATGGGCCGGCGACTGCTCGGGCACGCGGCCGACGTGCGCACTGCTCATGGACGGCACCAAGCTCGCGATCGCCTCGTTCAAACCGGCGGGCGATCCGTTGACGCTGGTTCACCGCTTCCTCTCGGGCGCTCCGGAAGGAGGTCTTCCGGGTTACGGCGACCTGGTCGCCGACGGCGGGTGGCTCTACGGAACGACGTCGTGGGGCGGTCGTGCCAACGGCGGGACGATCTTCCGGGAGCTGCCCGACGGCAGTCAGTTCACTGTCCTGCACGAGTTCCTCGGTGCGCCGTCGGATGGCGGCAACCCCAATGGTTCGCTCATCCCCTCCGGCGGCGTGCTCTACGGGATGACGAGCCAGGGCGGTGCGTTCGGCCGCGGCACCGTGTTCAAGGTTGATCCGGATGGAGGCGGTTTCGCGGTTCTCCACTCCTTCGGCAGCGGAGCCTCCGACGGAGACTGGCCGCTTGGCTCGCTCGTGGCGCTCGACGGCGTGCTCTATGGGATGACCTACCTCGGCGGCGCCACCGGACAGGGGACGATCTTCAAAGTCAACCTGGACGGCAGCGGCTTCGCGCTCCTGCACTCGTTTCCCGGAGGCGCCAACGACGGCAGCACACCCTATGGTTCGCTCACGACCTTGAATGGCGTGCTCTATGGGATGACGTCACAGGGAGGAGCTGGCGGTTGCGCCAACGACAGCGCCACCATCATCGGCTGCGGCACGATCTTCAGGATCGACCCGGACGGCGGCGCCTTCGCGCTCCTGCACTCGTTCACGGGCGGCTCGCCCGATGGCGCGCGCCCCTTCGGCTCGCTCGTCGCCGCCGGCGGTGCGCTCTACGGCATGACCTCGTCCGGCGGCGCCGGCAACCTCGGCACGATCTTCACGGTCAACCCGAACGGGAGCGGGTTTGCGCTCCTGCACTCGTTCGCCGGAGGTGCCGGCGACGGCAGCATGCCGTATGGCTCGCTCACGACCCTCTACGGTGGGCTCTTCGGGATGACCAAGTACGGCGGGGTCGGCGACGCCGGGACGGTCTTCAAGGTCAGCACGAACGGGGGTGGCTTCACGCTCCTGCACTCGTTCTCGGGCGCCGACGGGAGCCAGCCCTTCGGCTCGCTCGTCGCCTCCGGCGGGTTGCTCTACGGGATGACCAACTACGGCGGCACCGGCAGTCTCGGCACGATCTTCGCAAGCGACCCCAACGACAGCCGCTTCGTTCTTCTGCACTCATTTCCCGGCAGCGACAGCGACGGCGAATACCCATCCGGCCCGCTCCTCGCCTTCGGCGGCGCGCTCTACGGCATTACCAGCTACGGTGGCGCGGGGAACGGCGGCACGGTCTTCAAGGTCAACCCGGACGGCAGCGGCTTCGCGCTCCTGCACTCGTTCACGGGAGGCGCCGGCGACGGCAGCAGACCGTATGGCTCGCTCACAGCCTGGAACGGCGCGCTCTACGGGATGACATCCTGGGGGGGTGCCGGCGACTGCAACCGCTGGGCGCCCGGCGCGGGCGGCGGCACCATCTTCAAGATCAACCCGGACGGCAGTGGTTTCGCGTTGCTCCACTCGTTCGGCGGCGGGGCCTCCGACGGGATGGAACCGTACGGGTCGCTCGTCGCCTTCGACGGCGTGCTCTACGGGATGACCTCGGGCGGCGGCCTCGGCGGCTGCTACAGCCCGTCCCCGGGCGCCCCCAGCGGGAACGGCACGATCTTCAGGATCGACCCCGACGGCGGCGGCTTCGCGGTCGTGCACTCGTTCGCCGGAGGCGCCGACGACGGTCTCAACCCGTACGGCTCGCTCATCGTCTCCGACGGCGTGCTCTACGGGATGACCTTCGGCGGCGGCCCCGGCGACTGCCACTCCAGCGGCCCGGGCGGGGTCCTCCCCTCGGGTTGCGGCACGATCTTCAAGGTCAACCCGGACGGGAGAAACTTCGCACTCCTGCACCCGTTCACCGGGGGCTCGCTCGACGGGGCGCGCCCCGTCGGCTCGCTCGTGTCCGCCGGCGGCGCGCTCTACGGGATGACCAGCTCCGGCGGCGCCGGCGGCGGCGGCACGATCGTCAGGGTCAACGCGGACGGAAGCGGGTTCGCCGTTCTGCACTCGTTTGCCGGAGGCGCCGGCGACGGTGCCGACCCGTCCGGCTCGCTCCTCGCCTCCGGCGGCGTGCTCTACGGGATGACCTACTTCGGAGGAACGAGCAACACCGGCACCCTCTTCAAGATCGTTCCGGACGGCAGCGGTCTTGCCATCCTGCGCTCGTTCTCCGGCGCCGATGGTGCCTATCCCGGGTACGGCAGTGCCCTGACAGCGGTGGGCGGGAGTCTGTACGGGACGGCGCCTTCCGGCGGCATCGCCGACGGCGGCGTCCTCTTCCGCCTCGACGTCGGGCAGCATCAGGTCCGCCGGCATCTGCTGCGACACTGATCGGTACCGGCTACCACCATTTCACTATCCTGAGGTGACGCGCCCTCGTCAGCCGCAATCACACGCGCACTCCAACGATCGCGGCTCGCACCGTGTCGTGACCTTGGTGTCCGAGCGACGCGGCGCAGCCCGGGTCGGCCGGCGGCGAGGCAGCCGAGCGCCCCTGGACGCGACGCACGATGCGTCCTGACGAAGCGAGGTGGTGACACGCGCGACCGGTGCTTTCGGGGCCGTCCCGACCCTCGCTTCCTACTCCGCCTCGCCGGGGAGGCGCTCGTGCGCCAGCAGCGCCAGCGCGCGCTCGATGGCGGGCCCGCGCATCCTCCGTTTGGAGAGGGCATAGGCCTGCGGGTTGAGGGAGGCGAGCGGCGCGAGCCGCTCCTCGGCGCGGGCCACGAGGTCGCTTCCGGGTGCGGCCAGCTCGTCGAAGAGCCCAGCGGCGACGGCCTCCTTCGGGGCGTAGGCCCGGCCGTGGAGGAGGACCTCCGCGTGGCGCTGCGGCGGGATCGCGGGCTGGATGATCGCCAGCACCCACGAGGGCAGCGGAATGCCGATGAGGACCTCGTTCATCTGCAGGCGGAACGGCCCCTCCTCGACGAGCCTCAGGTCGCAGGCGAGGGCGAGGATGAACCCGCCCGCGACGGCGTGACCCGCGCACGCGGCCGCGGTGGGGATCGGCAGGAGGGCGGCGCGCGCCATGGTGTGCGCGAACGCGCGGTGGAGTTCCTTGAGCTGCCCGGGATCCAGCGTCGGGAGCGTCTTCACGTTGAGACCGCCGGAGAAGAACCCCGGGCGGCCGGTGAAGACCAACCCCCGGCACCCCGAGGCCTCGGCCTCGTCCATGGCCCGGTCGAGCCCCGCGAAGAACGCCGTGTCCATGGCGTTGGCCTTGCCGTCGTCCATGCGGATGATCCCGCACGCCCCGTCCCGTTCGAACCCGATCGTCGCCATGGCCCTCGCCCTCCTCAGCGTGTTCGAAACCCCGGAGGCTCGACGCTCCGTTCGTACAAGTATGACGGCCGCCACCGGGCTCGCCAAGAACTGGGCAATCGGTACCAGCTATCGCCATCCCACCTTCGTGGGGTGACGGGAAGTTCCCCACCAGCAACGGCACATACGTGCCACCAGCTCGTGAGGTGGGGTTGTCGCGGTCAGGCGGGCGGCGCCGCGGCCGCCTTGGCGGCGAGGATCGCCTCGACGCGCTCGACGACCGCGTCGGTGACGACCGGGTCGTCGCGCCAGTGCTCGCAGCCGCAGTAGTTGAGCAGCACCCCCTGGCTCGGCACGCCGGCCTGCTCGGCCGCTCGCATGCCGCTCGCGAGCATCCAGATGCACGCCACGCCCAGGACGGCGAGGTCGGGGTAGCGCCCCCGCATCAGCGCGCGGAACTGCTTCTCGTGCCCGAGCTCCGAGAAGTAGGCGCCGGCGCCGTGGCGCGCGGCCGCCGCGGTCATGCGGCCGATCGCGCACTCGGGGTCGCACGCGGTGCACCGCGTTCCGTAGCGCGTGCTCTTTCGCTTGCAGGCGCTACCCTGGCGGCGCAGGCAGTCGGGGAGGATGAGCACGGTGTCGCGCCGCCGCACGAACTCCGGCCAGAACTGCCGGCTCATCACGACGCAGGCGAGCAGCTCCACCAGGTAGCGCTCGCGGGTGGTGCGGCGGTAAGGCTCCTCGGCGCGGTCCGCCGCCGCGAGGACCCGCGCAACGAACACCGGCACCCGTGCGAACGCCGGCCCCACCTCACGGTCGGCCATCTCGAGGAAGCGGTCGGCCAGCCGGTCGAGGCGCTCGTAGATCGCCAGTCCCTGGCCGAGCTCGCGCAGGTCGTAGGTCGGAGCCGCGGGCGACTCACGGTCCGTCGGCACGGCAGCATCGTACGCTCGTTGCCCCACAGCGAGAGCGCCGATAGCGTCGTGCGCGCCGGGCTGAGAACCACTGGAACACTCGCCGCGGGAGTGCGTATGCTAGGAGGAGCGCAGCACCCCCACGGGAGGGACAGCGATGAAGAACCTGAGGACGACACTGCTGGTGGCGCTGGTCGCGATCGTGGTGTGCGGGGCCGCGGCGGCGGCCACAGCCGCGAGCGCGGGGGCGGCCGCCCCGTCGGCGGCGACGGCGCACTTCGACCCCCGAGCGGCCACCGAGGCCTACCTGGCGACGATGTCGCCGGCGGCGCGGGCCAAGTCCGACGCTTACTTCGAGGGCGGCTACTGGCTGATCCTGTGGGACCTCGTCGTCGACCTCGTCGTCGCCTGGGTGTTCCTCGGCACCGGGCTGTCGGCGCGGATGCGCGACTGGACCGAGCGGGTGACCCGCTTCCGCTGGCTGCAGACCGCCCTCTACTCGCTGCAGTACATCGTCATCGCCAGTGTGATCACGCTGCCGTGGAGCGCCTACGAGGGCTACGTCCGCGAGCACCAGTACGGGATGTCGAACCAGACGCTGGGCGCCTGGCTCGGCGACCAGGCCAAGGGGCTGGCGATCGGGCTGGTGCTCGGCACCCTCGCGATCACCGCGCTGTACGCCGTCCTGCGCCGGGCGCCGCGCACGTGGTGGCTGTGGGGCTCGCTGGTGCTGATCGCGTTCGCGATGTTCGGCGCCGCGATCGCGCCGGTGTACCTCGAGCCGGTGTTCAACAAGTTCACGCCGCTGCCGGAGTCGCCGCTCAAGCGGGAGATCCTGTCGATGGCGCGCGCCAACGGCATCCCGGCGACCGACGTCTACGAGTTCGACGCCTCCAAGCAGACCAAGCGGATGAGCGCGCACGTCAGCGGGCTATTCGGCACGACGCGGATTTCCATGAACGACAACCTGATGAACCGTGGTTCGAACGAGGAGATCGAGGCGGTGCTCGGCCACGAGATGGGGCACTACGTCCTCAACCACGTCTACAAGGGGATGGTGTTCATCGGCGTGATCATCGTCGCCGCGTTCGCGGCGCTGCGCTGGGCGTTCGCGGCGCTGCAGGCACGCTACGGCGCGCGCTGGGGGATCCGCGGCGTCGGCGACGTCGCCGGGCTGCCGTTGCTCCTGTTCCTCTTCTCCGCGTTCATGTTCGTGCTGACGCCGGTGACCAACACCCTCACGCGCACGATGGAGGAGGAGGCCGACAACTACGGCCTCAACGTCGCCCGCCAGCCGGACGGGTTCGCGCAGGCGGCGCTGCACCTGTCGGAGTACCGCAAGATGAGGCCGGGGCCGCTCGAGGAGTTCATCTTCTACGACCACCCGAGCGGGTGGAACCGCATCTACCGGTCGATGGTATGGAAGGCGGAGCACCTCGCCGACGCCGACATCGCCGCCTACGACGCCGCCCACCCCAACACCCCGGGGCTGGCGAAAAAGGAGTAGCGCCGGCCGCCAGCGACGGCCGCCGCGGACGCTGTCACGACGGCCCAGCCGCCGCGGACGTGGAGGCTGCGCCTCGTCGCGAGCCGTGCTTGACGTGCGCGTCATCGCGGCGCCGTGCCCCACGCGCGCGTCATTGCGAGGCCGCGCAGCGGCCGAAGCATTCCCGCAGGCAAACGAGGGCCTCAAAGCCGAGTGGGTCTGCCGACCGTTCCGCTGACGGAGCCGTTCCGAGGACGTCCTGGATTGCTTCGTCGCCCGGCTGCGCCGGCCTCCTCGCAATGACAGGTCGAAGCCATCGCCCGGCTGCGCCGGGCTCCTCGCAATGACGAGGGGTCGGGAGGCGCCGAGCGATTTGACGGCGCCCTGCCTGGCGGCGAATCGGTATAAGATAGCCGTAAGGTCACTCAGGTCAGCGATGTCTGGAGAGCGGGCTCCCGATCTCCTGTTGGCGCTCCGAAACGCTCGTGCGGTCGATCGCCGCGCCGCAGGGTTCTGCGCCCTCGCGAGGGCGGGCGCTGAGCGCCGGCTGGTGTGCGCGATGTCGGCGCAGCGTTCTCACCGGCAAGTGGGCCAAGGGCGTTGCCTGCCCGGGATGAGGCCGTGATTCCCGTCGGCGCCGACGATCCGGCCCGGGAGGGCGGGCGGCTCGGTCGCGGCCTTCGCGCCGCCGTGGGCCT